>NZ_JADBTZ010000255.1:0-4771 GCF_020245885.1 Microcystis sp. M165S2
CTTTCGACCCGTCCGTTTTCAGTGTCCGAATGCCGGACGGCCACTTTGAACAAGTCGAAAAAATCTCATGTTCCACCTTATTTCCTAGAAAGTTTTACTCGTTCAAGGCCGAATTTGAAGTCTTTTCTGAACGAAACCCCTTACTATCTGTGGTCAAGGTTCAGTTTTTAGCTTGGTTATCGCTTTTTCCATTGTAGCTTAAAGCCGTCCTCAAAGGACGGGGTTTTAACCCAAATTTTCGATAATCGAGTGAGACAAGGGAGACAAGGAGGGAAAGTGGACAAGGAAGAAGAAAGCAGCACAATCCAAACCTATGAGGATTTAATCATTTTCTATGATAAAAGTTGCATTTATCGGTTTTTAGCAAATCTTTAGGAGGTTTTGTTTGACTTTTCATCCCATGGACTTGACATTCCATCTGGCAGAGGTTATAACTATACTAGAGTACGGAGGTCTCCGCATTACTACCCTAACAAAAAGTAACAAACCACTTAAAATGATCACCAACATCTCTAGACAACTAACCACTGGCGCTCTTGCTATCGCTGGCAGCGTTGCCGCTTTCGGCTTCGGCGGTGCTGCCCAAGCAGCGACGGTGCTCGCCGGTACTTTATCCATCACTGGGGGTGCACAAATCGACCAGTGGGGAACTATTAACCCAATGCTTAAGCCCTTAAACGTCACCGCAGTAAACAGTGCTACGGGTCAATTTACCGGTGTGACAATTGCTGACATTACTTCTATTCCTGCCACTTTTCCATTAACTGGCACTGGTAGTGGTACGATGTCCATGTTTACTGCTCCCTCTTCTCTATCTAATTTTATTAGCGTAGCTGTGAACACTGCCTATCCCGTCGGTCCAGGAGCTGGCACTGTGATCGGTAATATCACTAGCAGCACGGCTTACGGTACCTTTGTATCTGGTGGTGGTGGTAGTACGACAAGTTACGGTGTAATGGGCAATATGCTTTTTGATGAGCCTAATGGTTATCCCGATCTTATCGGAACTTACAACATCACCTTCACCAGAAGCGTTGATAGTGTTGGTCAGGTTTCCGAAAGCTATGCTTTATCTCTCCAAAAATCCGGTTTTGCTGTTAACGTTCCCGAACCCTCTGCTATCCTGGGTATCTTAGCCGTTGCCGGTGCTGGTGCTTTCGCTCGTCGCAAGAGCTAGTCACTGTCATTAGATTAAAGGCAAGCGTTAAGGTTAAACTTAACGCCTTTTTTTTGTGTCTAGAGAAGGGGATGGGGGACTGGGGACGCAATTTAAATGCAGTATACTGTTCAGTTAACAATCCCACTGGTCACTGATAATTGATCACTGATCACTGATCAGCCATTCCGATGCTCTTTCACCTAAATCTAAGGCCAGACTAACCGCTTTACCGAGACGGGGACGCTCGCGGGTTTCGCGGATAAAAGCTTGAAATTGACTAAAACCACCCCATTCGTGGAGATAATTGGCGATCGCATTGAGATGTTCCAGATATTCAGACTCGGAGAGGGGAAAAGAAGCTTGTTCGAGATATTTCCACATTACCTGGACATGAACCTTATCTTTGATGCGTCGCAGCTGGATATCGTAGGAACGACCCCATTTTTCTAGTAATAATTGCTGTAAGTCCACACCCGTCATGGTTGCTATCGCTTCTCAGATGTCAGTCGGCCTCTTGATTTTATCACAGATGTCGGGGTAAAGACCCTCGGTTTTACCGAAGGGATGACACTCTCGCCATCAACCGCTTCGCGGTGTAAAGGGAGTCCTCTTGCTCCAATTTAGATAGACCTGTGAACCACACTTTCAACCGAAGGAACTTTACTCCACCGTGACACTTTTGGCTAAATTGCGCGGCTGATCCACATCTAAACCGCGACGGGCTGCGATATGATAGGAGAGCAATTGTAGGGGAATTACTGTGAGAATTGGCGATAATAATTCTTCAATTTCCGGCACATACAACAAATCATTAAAGACTTTTGGCGCTTCCCTATCGCTGTCGGCAACTACTCCCAATAATCGCGCATCCCTTGCTTTTGCTTCCTGTGCATTGGAGAGAACCTTATCATAAACTATCCCCGGCATCGCAATCGCTACTACGGGAACCTTTGCATCTAAAAGCGCGATTGGTCCGTGTTTCATTTCTCCGGCTGGATAGCCTTCCGCATGAATATAACTGATTTCTTTGAGTTTTAAGGCTCCTTCTAAGGCAATGGGGAAATTAATCCCCCGTCCCAAGAAAATAAAGTCTTGGGTGTCATTAAATTCATGGGCCAATTCTTCGATCGCTTTTTCCTGTGTTTCTAAGACAGTTTCGATCAATCTTGGCAGCGATCTCATTTGATTAATAATTTGCTCGATTCTCTCTAAAGACAAAGTTTGACGACGATAGGATAAATCCAAAGCTAAGAGATAAAAACCCAATAATTGTGCCGTAAAACTCTTAGTTGCCGCCACCCCGATCTCGATCCCCGCTTGGGTATTAATAATCTGATCGACCATTTGTGCTAGGGTACTTTCGGGGCGATTAGTAATACCGATAATCCGGGCTTGATATTTTTTTTCTAATCCTAAACGACGCTGTTTTTCCGTTTCCAAAGCCGCTAAAGTGTCGGCTGTTTCCCCCGATTGCGTCACCCCGATAGTTAAAGTATTGGGCATCAGGGGCGTGGGTGCATAGCGAAATTCCGAGGCGTACTGTACCCTTGTTGGAATACCCGCCAACTGCTCGAGCAAGTATTTACCGACTAAACTAGCGTGCCAACTGGTTCCACAGGCTAAAATCTGAATATGTTCTAAATTATCGTAAATTTCTTCAGAAAAATTAATATTTATCGGGTTGACATTATCCTCATTTTGTGCTGTCCAATGGGGATGCAGATAAGTCCCTAAACAGTCGCGCACCACTCCGGGTTGTTCGTAGATTTCCTTGAGCATGAAGTGACGATAACCCTGTTTTTCTACGGTCGTCGGACTCCAATCGAGGACTCTGGGGCTTTTACGGACTCTTTTGCCCTCAAAATTATAAATTTCTACTCCCAAGGGTGTTAACCGAGCGATTTCGCCATTATCCAGGGACAGCACTGCCCGGGTATGGGGAACCAAAGCACTGACATCGGAGGCACAGAAAAACTCCCCTTGACCGAAACCGATGATTAAAGGGGCGTGTTGCCGCACGACAATCAATTCATCGGGATAATCGGGACTAATCACCGCTAGGGCAAAAGCACCCTCTAAACGTTCAATTGCCCTTAAAACTGCCTTGAGGAAAGGACTCACCCCCAAGTATTCTTCATCGGTAGGTTTGGGTAGATAACTGGCGATTAGATGGGGAATAACTTCTGTGTCGGTTTCCGAGTCAAATATACAGCCTTTCTCCTTTAATTCTGTTCTTAATACCTGAAAATTTTCGACAATGCCATTCTGTACCACTGCCACCCGTTGACTATTATCGGTGTGGGGATGGGCATTACTTTCTACGGGTTTGCCGTGGGTTGCCCAACGGGTGTGACCGATGCCAATTTGGGAGGGATTAACTTCCTGTTCTAATTTTTCCCGCAGATTGTAGAGTTTTCCCTGGGCGCGGACTCGATGTAATTCACCTTCGAGAATTGTGGCAATTCCTGCCGAATCATAACCCCGATATTCTAAACGTTCCAAACCAGCTAGGAGAATATCGATCGCTGTTTGGGTTCCGATATAGCCAACAATTCCGCACATTCTTTCGCTGACCCCATTTAGGCTAAGTCCGATCTATTCTATCGCAAGCGTGACACTTGTTTGCTTAGAGGCTAAAGACGCACTGACAAGGGCAAAGTTTCCTCTAATGGGACTCATCCTGCGCTCATTTTTGGGAGCAAGATGGGGTCGCACTTTCCTTGGCGTGACCCTGTTGCAACTTTTGCCCCTCTATTTTAACCTAAACATTGGCAATCTTCGCTAACATTCCTCAACTGGGCCCACAAGAGCGGCGTACTGCTACGCAGTGCCTTCGGCATCGCGCTATGAAGACTTAAAAGCTAAACTGAAACCGAGTTCAATACAGACTGCTTTCTCTATTTCTTCCCAATAAACGTCTTCTAAAACACCCTGTTGATTCTTAATTCTCTGAGAATCTACAGCCCTCATTTGACTTCAGTTGATGTGTCGATCTCCGTCTAGTCCATTCTGCACTGTCGGTGTAATATTCACAACAAAAGGATAAGTCTTTTTCCCAAGCAACAATGGAGCAACTATTGTCGTTGTTCCATTTTGATTGCCCATATCGTTTTGTAAAATCAGGCAAGGGCTTTCTTTATCGGTTTCATGACCAACAACGGGTTTCAGATCGACCCACCATATCTCTCCTCGCTTATAGGTTAGTCTTCCATTAGGCATTTAGACCATCGCCCACTGCAATATCCCAGACAGAAATTTCTTCTTGGCTCTCTGGATCATTTGCCTGATCTTTATAAGCATCTTCTAGCTCTTTCATAAAAATCCTTCTCTTCTCTTGCCAGAGAACATCATTGATAAAGCGGCTACGATTGCTTGCTAGTCGATCTACAAAGTCCAAAACTTCGTCGTCTAAGGTTATGCTGACTTTCTTACTCATTGCCATAAACTGCCTAGTACAGCCCGGTAGGATTAGATCATCGAAAATTTTGGGTCTGAAACCCCGTCGTTCTACGACGGCTTTACCGTTAAATACTAGCGCATTTACCAAATATATGCTAAAATGTGAGACATGGAAAAAGCCTACTCGTTTCGATTTTACCCCACACCAGAACA
>NZ_JADBTZ010000256.1:0-23710 GCF_020245885.1 Microcystis sp. M165S2
TCGGCCTTGAACGAGTAAAACTTTCTAGGAAATAAGGTTGAACATTGGATTTTTTCGACTTGTTCAAAGTGGCCGGAGGGCATTCGGACACTCAAAACGGACGGGTCGAAAGTGTCAGACTTAAGCAATTAAGCGTTTTTCAGTGAAGCGTCAACCCCGTTCAGCGACCACCCTAAAAAAGTGGCGTGGTGAGGAATCGCCGTCCGTTTTACGGCGGCGAGGATGTCAACTCGGCTGACCTCCTTTGAAATTATCTGTAGTATTTCCTACTTTTCCCTCCTTTCCTCTATACTTAATTATTTTTTAATATTTACTTCTGTGACGATTGGTCAGGTTTTATTAAGTAATGCTGCGGATGGAGGGAAACGCCGAGAATTTGTGATAGCCATACCTCAAAATCGTGGATTGGATAAGCTTGCTCCCCCGTCAAGGGATTTACCATTGGTTTCACCAGAATGGTAAACATTCCCAGACGATTTCCCGCTAAAACATCGGTAAACAAGCGATCGCCAACCATAGCAATTTGTTGGGGGGGGAGACTCATGGCTGCCATCGCTTGCCGGAGTTTGCGTCGAGAGGGTTTCACCGCACCGAGAAGGTAGGGAAGTTGTAAATTATCAGCGATCGCACCGATCCGATTTTCGCTAAGATTATTACTTACCAACCAAATCGGTAGATAAAGACGCAAGGAATCGACCCAACGCTGTAAATCGTCAGAAACCGTCGTTTCCTGGAGGGGAACAAGGGTATCGTCCACATCGAGAATCAATCCTTTAATTTGATGCTGACTCAAAATCTCCAGACTGAGACCGAGAATCGTATCCCCTAAAATTAAATCAGGTTGTAGAATTTTTGCTCTAGTCATTAACTTCTCAAAAATAACTCGCACTGAGTCGATCGAACTCAGCTTGCTCAAAAAACCATGGACTTATTTAGTATAAATGACTGACTGCCTCTGAAAATCTGGCCCGACCAATCCTTTCACTTGGCCGCTTGAATCACCTGTAAACTGCCACCAGCGTATAATTTTTGTTGACAATCACGAAAACCGAGCGCCTGTAAAGATCGGATGAGATCGGTATCGATAAACTGCCAAGCGGTATGGGTTTCAAATAATTGCAAAAATAGGGCCAAAGAAGGCCAAAAAAGCGGGTTAGTGGGTCGATGAAAATCCACGAGGGCAAAAATTCCCCCCGGTCTGAGAACTCGATACACTTCTTTGAGGATTTCCTCTAACTGCTCTGGTTCCATTTCGTGGAGAGCGGCGCTAGTATGGACAAGGGCGAATTCTCCGGCATTAAAGGGCATTTTTTCGGCTAATCCCTCCACATAATGCGCTTGCGGCACCGCTAAACTAGCTCGCTCCAGGGCCACAGGAGAGACATCTAAACCGGTACAGCGATCGGATAGGGGTACTAAATAACGGGTGGTTTGACCCGCACCACAACAGAGATCGAGGATAGGGTCATTTTTAGCGATTTTTAAACCTTCTAGGGCTAATTGCCGAAAACGGGACTCCCCACCCACTGCTAGGGCAGCCAGACGGGAGATACCATCGTAAAGCCATTGATATTGATAACTGAGGGGACGTAAAATTGTCGCCAAGATCAACCTCCAAGATTTGATTAAGTTCTATATTGTCTGTAATTTGTTTTAACGGTTCCACCGATATATTGTTAAACTTGGTAAAGAATCTGAAAATTTAAAAATTATCTGTTAACACTATGGGTCGCGTTGGGGTTTTATTATTAAATTTGGGTGGACCGGAGCGGTTAGAGGATGTGCGTCCTTTTCTATTTAACCTTTTTTCTGACCCAGAAATCATCCGTTTGCCGATCAAAGGATTACAAAAACCGTTAGCTTGGTTAATATCGACGCTAAGAGCGAGTAAATCCCAGGAAAATTACCGTCAGATTGGTGGTGGCTCCCCTTTACTCAAGATTACGGAAGCACAGGCCACGGCACTGCAACAACGTCTCGCGGAAATGGGTCGCGAGGTGAGCGTTTATATCGGGATGCGTTACTGGAATCCCTTCACCGAAGAAGCGATCGAGCGGATTAAACGGGATCATATCAAAAAATTAGTTATTCTGCCCCTTTATCCCCAATTTTCCATCAGTACCAGTGGTTCCAGTTTTCGTGTGCTGGAGGAAATGTGGCAGCAAGACCCCTATCTGCGTTTGACGGAATATACTCTCATCCCCTCTTGGTACGATCATCCCACTTATCTGAGTGCTATGGCCGATCTGATCGCGCGAGAATTAGAGCAGTGTACTAATCCCGACCAAGTACATATCTTTTTTAGCGCCCATGGTGTCCCCCAAAGTTATGTGGAGGAAGCGGGAGATCCCTATCAAAGGCAAATTGAAGAATGCACTAGGGCGATCATGCGTACGCTCAACCGACCCAATCAGTACACTTTAGCCTATCAAAGTCGCGTCGGTCCGGTGGAATGGCTAAAACCCTACACTGAAGATGCTTTAAAAGAGTTGGGAGAGCAGGGAATTAAGCATTTACTGGTCGTGCCGATTAGCTTTGTCTCGGAACACATCGAAACTCTGCAAGAAATCGATATAGAGTACCGAGAAGTGGCGGAAGAAGCGGGAATTGAACATTTTCAGCGAGTACCGGCTCTTAACACTCACCCGATGTTTATCGAATCTCTCTCCCAGTTAGTGGTAAAATCCCTAGACGAGAAACCCACCACTTTCGAGCAAATTACCCGTCCGAAAGCGAATATGAAAATGTATCCCCAGGAGCGTTGGGAATGGGGGATGACAACGGCAGCCGAGGTGTGGAATGGTCGATTAGCGATGATCGGTTTTCTGGCAATTATTATCGAATTAATTACTGGTCAAGGACCGTTACATTTTGTTGGTTTATTATAACCCCGATCTTCGCTGCAATTGCCTTTGACGGTAATTTCTCACCCTGTGTAACCACCAAGACAAGGTTGGGTTTAAGTATATTTAACCCAACCATTGGCGATTTTATCTTCTCTTAGGACATCATATTAGCAGAACGAACATTAACGTTAACTTCTAGCCTGCCATTGCCGAGCATATCTAACCCAGTGACGCTAAACAGATTAGCTTTAATGCCCCTTTCCTGAAAATTAGCCAGTAATTCCTTGATGAGAACCTCTTCCACTTTCGCCTCATCATCTGCTAGGGCTTGGACAATTTTAGCGGCAAAAGAGCCAATTTTTGCGCTCAATATTTCTTCCACATTGGTAATCTCGATAATAACCATTGATTTTTCTTCTTAGTAGAGGATAAATAGCTTGACAAGCCAATAAGAACAGAATTTGCGAGAAAATAGAGCTGCTCTCATCTTAGGAATCAGTATAACCTGCACTGTTCCCCCCCAACGTAAATTCCCACCCATAAGGAGATTACTGCATGATAAACCTAGAGACCCTACAAGGTTGGTTAAATGCTCCAGTGGAAAATGAGCGACTAGAATTTAAAGAGGCTAAAAATCAATTTGATACAAACAAACTGTTAAAATATTGCGTCGCCCTTGCTAATGAAAGAGGTGGCCATTTTATCTTAGGTGTTACCGATAAACGTCCCCGTAAAATTGTTGGTTCACAAGCCTTTCCTACACCAGAAGAAATTAACAGCATTAAATCGCTAATCGTTCAAAAACTTGGCTTGCGTGTGGAAATCACCGAATTGGCCCACCCTGATGGTCGTGTCTTGGTTTTTGAAGTGCCAACCCGTCCCACAGGACAACCTATCGCCTTTGAAGGCGCTTATCTAATGCGAGCAGGGGAAGACTTAGTACCCATGACACCTGATCTGCTTAAGCGCATTTTTGCTGAAGATCAACAAGATTGGTTTTGTCAATCCGCTCGCTCTCATGCTAGTCCAGATGAGGTTATTGACCTACTCGACACCCAAACCTACTTTAAATTGCTCAAGCTTCCTTATCCTAGCCATCGTGATGCTGTTCTAGAAAGGCTACAAAGCGATCAACTCCTTGACCAAACATCAAAAGGTTGGACAATTCCTAATTTATCTGCCATCCTTCTGGCCAAACAACTTGATCGCTTTTCCCCTACCTTAGCCCGTAAAGCAGCACGAGTGATTATCTACGAGGGAACAGGTAAAATTAAAACTCGGCTGGAACAGACAGGAATTAAGGGATATGCTGTGGGTTTTGAGGGTTTAGTTAATTTTGTCCACGATTTAGCCCCTCAAAATCGCATGATCGAAGAAGTTCTTAGGGAAGAAGTGAAAATGTTTCCTAAACAAGCTTTGCGAGAACTCATCGCCAATGCTTTGATTCATCAGGACTTTCTCACTACAGGTGCTTCGGTGATGATTGAAATGTATGATGATCGAGTAGAAATCTCTAACCCTGGTATTCCTTTTATCAAAGTAGAACGCTTTATAGACGAATATCGCTCCCGTAATGAGCAATTAGCTGACATAATGCGTCGTTTTGGCGTTTGTGAAGAAAAGGGCAGTGGTATTGATAAAGTTATTTCCGCTGCCGAGAAATTTCAACTTCCTGCACCAGATTTTAGAGTAGGTGAGGTCCGAACAACTTCTATCCTATTCGCTCATCAGGATTTTGGCAAAATGAGTCAATCTGACCGTATTCGCGCTTGTTATCAGCACTGTTGTCTCCTATATATCAATAATCAACGGATGTCTAACCAGAGCTTAAGAGAGCGATTTCATTTAGACGAGTCAAGAGCTGCCACTGTGTCTCTACTAATCGGTGCAACTAAAGAAGCGGGACTGATTAAATCCGACGAATCTGAATCTAAATCAACTCGTTATGCTCGTTATCTACCCTTTTGGGCCTAGACTAGCTTTGAGCGAAGTCGAAAGGCTAAAAAGTGCTTTAACGCAAATCCATTTTAGGGATGTCAAATCGGCGAAACCCTTATACAGCAAGCAAAAAAGTGTTTTAACGCAAATCGACATTTTTCAAAGAGGAGATTTTATCATCATTTCCACACAGGAGTGGGACTTGTTGGCGACAACAGTGATACATTTCTTCACACTTCCCCTCCCCAATGCAAATAGGCTTCAATAAAGCTATCTAAATCCCCATTCATTACCCCGGTAACATCGGTGGTTTCCACATTACTGCGGAGATCCTTAACCAATTGATAGGGATGAAAAACATAGTTACGGATTTGATTCCCCCAAGCGGCCTCCACCATATCGCCGCGAATTTCAGCGATCGCTTGAGCCTGTTGTTCCCGAGCAATAATTAACAATTTCGCTTTTAATAAAGCTAGGGCTTTTTCTTTATTTTGTAATTGCGATCGCTCTTGGGTACAACGCACAGCGATACCTGTGGGAAGATGAACTACCCGCACAGCAGTTTCCACTTTATTAACATTTTGGCCACCTTTTCCCCCGGATCTAGTGGTGGTAATTTCTAAATCTTTATCGGGAATTTCTACCCTCACCGCATCATCGCCCAAAATTGGCATCACTTCCACCCCGGCGAAACTGGTTTGACGTTTACCATTAGCATTAAAAGGGGAAATTCTTACTAACCGATGGGTGCCTTTTTCTCCTTTCAGATAACCGTAAGCATAAGTTCCGGCAATCTCAATTGTCACCGATTTAATTCCCGCTTCATCTCCTTCTGATATTTCCGCTAAAGTGACTTTATATCCCTGTTTCTCGGCCCAGCGAGAATACATTCTCAGGAGCATTTCTGTCCAATCCTGGGCATCGGTTCCCCCGGCCCCCGCATTAATCGTTAAAACCGCTCCTTTTGCGTCATAGGGACCATTTAAAAGCTGTTGCAATTCCCAGCGATCGAGGTCATGCTGTAAATGAGTTAAATTGTCCGTTGCTTCTTCTAGTAAAGTTCGATCGGATTCTAATTCTAATAACTCGATAATTGCCTTGGTATCTTCTAATTGTCCACACCAACTTTGATAGGTTTCTAAAGAAGATTTACATTCATTTAGTTCTTGCAGGGTTTTTTGAGCAGTATCGGTATTATCCCAAAAAGTGGGGACGGCCGCTACCTGTTCTAAGTCTTTAATTTTAGCTCTTAAAGTGGGTAAGTCAAAGATAGTCCTGGGTTTTACCCAGGCGCGATCCTACTATCTCGATACCTTTTTTTAGTTCCGATATTTCCATGTTTTCAGTTATCAGTTATCAGTTATCAGTTACTCTAGAAGTCAGGAGATGGGGTGATAGGGTTTTGGGGGTTTGGGGGTTTAGGGAAATTTCAGCCAAATGCTCCACTTCCCCATTTCCCCATTTCCCCATTTCCCCATTTCCCCATTTCCCCATTTCCCCATTTCCCCATTTCCCCATTTCCCCACTCCCCCACTCCCCCATTTCCCCATTTCCCCATTTCCCCTATCCACTCTCTGTTCCCCGTTCCGCAGTTCCAGCGTTCACTAAAATGGTACGATCGATCCGCGCAGGGGGGCAAGACTTTGTAAAACGTTTTCAGCCTTATCGCGACTACTAAAGGCGCCTATTTGCCAGACAGAACGACCTTTGTAGGAAGTGGGGAAAGCGTCGGGATAGAGAGAACGAACCCTAGTGCGATCACTCTCGGTTTTAGCTTCGATTACTACTTTAAAACCTTGGCGACTACTATTGCTCATATTACCACTACTGGGATTAGCGGCAGCCCGATTAAAAGTGATTACGTCTGATAAACTTCTGGGATTGCCTAGGTTGCGCGGTGGCGGTGGTGGTACAATTGCATTATTATTCTGGGAATTGGGAGGAGTCAGGGGGGGTAAATTAGGGTTAACTGGGGACGGTGGGGTAAAATTTGGCTCTGGCACTGGATTACTGACCACTGGCTGAGGATTGCTCTCTACTGCTGTTTCTGCAGCGGTAAAGGTATATTCTCGCACTTCGGGATTGGCAGAAGGATTAACAGGTGTTTCTGCTTTGACGGATTCTCTGGGGAGAGAATAACTATTACCCGCGAGTAATTCCGGGGGAGGATTGAAACTGGGACTATCGGCAGTTAGATAGATATGACTGAGATTTTGACCGGCTAGACTGCGTTTAGTAAAGCGCCAGCCATCGATGAGATAAATTTGCATTAAACCGGTCCCTAAACCTTTTGTCCGTCCAATAATTACCTCCGATTGCCTGGGATTGCGGGGGGTTCCCACAAGGACTAATTCCCCGTTGCGTTGTACGATACGCAGCAGGTATTCTAAACCGTAATCTTTGCCCTGAATGCGAAGGGAATAACCGTTACTGTCGGTGGCCCGTTCACAACTGCCAGTAAAATCGAAATCGAGCAAGAGAGGCTGAACAATGGTCGGTTCTGTGCCATTTACCGCCCAACATTGGCGTTTACCCGGGATTTGTTGCAAAATCAGTAAATCGTATTTACCGTTACCGTAGGGTCGGGCAATAGCGATAAAATCCTCTTGATTAACTTCTTGTTGTTCAAAGAGAGTTGCTTGACTCGGTGTAGTCAGGAGACAACCCCCCAGAAGTGAAAACAGTAGGGTAAATTTTAGGGATGATTTTAGATTCATAAATAGGGAGCGTTGTTATGGAGATTGTACTTGCATTTATTTTATCGATCTGGACGTAAGCGAGAGAATTTTGTTTTCTTGGAAGATAGCTATTACAAGGGCCTAATCCACAGTAGGATAGAGATTGCTAAAAATTGACCCTTGAATAGAGTGGCAACAAGATGGCGAAAGCGGCGATTATTGGATTGGGAAGATCGGGAATAGCAGCGGCAAGATGCTTAAAACGGGATGGTTGGCAGGTGACATTAAGCGATCGCTCTGATTCTCCCAGTTTACAAGTAACCAAAACCAATCTGGAAAGGGAAGGAATTAGGGTTAATCTTGGTCAAAATCTCAGTCTAGAGGCTTCGGACTTGCCTAATCTTATCGTGGTTAGCCCCGGGGTGCCTTGGGATGCCCCGATTTTAATTACTGCCAGAGAAAAAGGCATCGATACGATCGGAGAATTAGAATTAGCTTGGCGTTATCTGCAATCTTCTCCTTGGTTGGGTATTACAGGAACTAACGGCAAAACCACCACCACCGCCCTCTGTGCCGCTATTTTTCAAAAAGCAGGGTTAAATGCTCCTTCCTGCGGTAATATCGGCTATGCTGCCTGTGAATTGCCTTTAAAAGCCGATAAATACGATTGGATTATTGCGGAGATCAGTAGTTATCAGATCGAGTCCAGTCGGGATTTATCGCCGAAAATCGGCATCTGGACAACTTTTACCCCCGATCACCTCAGTCGTCATCAAACCCTCGAAAATTATTATCAGATTAAAGCCTCTTTACTGCAAAGAAGCGATCGCCAAATCCTCAACGGTGATGATCCCTATCTGCGTCAAATCGGTATTAGTCAATGGCAACAAGCTTATTGGACTTCTGTGAAGGGTAAAGATGCGCTTTTGGGCGATCCTAGTCGTGGTGTTTATCTGCAAGATAACTGGATCGTGGCTTTTGGGGAGTTAATTGCCCCGGTTAATCTGCTGAAAATGGTGGGTAGTCACAATCAGCAGAATTTGCTTATGGCTGTGGCCGCCGCTAGATTGGCAGGAATCGAGAAAAAAGCCATTACTGAAGCGATCGCCACTTTCCCTGGGGTTGCCCATCGTCTAGAGTATGTTTGTACATATAAAGGCCTAGACTTTATTAATGATAGTAAAGCAACTAACTACGATGCGGCCGCAGTGGGCTTACAATCCGTCCCGAATCCGGCGATTTTAATCGCGGGGGGAGAAGCGAAAGCAGGGGATGATCGGGCTTGGATCGCTGAAATTAAGGCAAAAGTCGCCACCGTGCTGCTTATTGGTGACGCTGCCGCCGATTTTGCCCGTCGTTTACAGTCGGCAGGTTATCAAGATTATGAATGTGTAGAAACGATGGATAGGGCAGTTCAACGCGCGGCTGAACTAGGACTGGCAAAAGAGGCTAAAGTGGTGTTATTATCACCCGCTTGCGCTAGTTTTGACCAATACCAAAGTTTTGAACATCGCGGCGATCACTTTCGGCAATTGTCCTTACAGTTGTAGGGGGATGGGGATAGGGGAGTGGGGAAGTGAGGAGATGGGGGAAGTGGGGAATTTCAACTAAAACCCCAAAACCCTAACACCCTAAAACCATGTTGCCGACAGCTAAGAGGCAATTTTTGTTCCCAAAGATACTCTTTTTTGGCTAAGTTGGGTAAAATCAGGAGGAGTTAACTAAAAAAAATAAGAGAAAAAACGTGCTGGGATCGTCCTTCCATCTTGATCATCTTTTTAAAAAACCCCTAATTGCCTGTCTTTTGTCCTGTGTGGGTGTCTTGCTGCCGATCCCAGTTTTAGCGACACCGGTGGCAGTGTTAAAAAGTCAAGAAAATGCCAATCAATGGACAGCTATCACTGAGCGTTTGCAAAATGTCGGGGTTAATTACTGCATTCTCCAGAGTAATCAGTGGCAAAGCGACGCGGATTTAAATAAAATTAAGGTTCTAATCATCCCCAACGTCGAGACTATTTCCGGTTTACAAGCTAGTGTCTTGAGTCGTTGGCTTAATCGCGGTGGTAAAATTATTGTCACCGGTCCGGCGGGGAATCTTTCGGAACCTGCTGTGCGTAATCAATTGCGATCGCTATTTGGGGCTTACTGGGCCTATCCTCACTCCCAAGCTTACACCCTGCGGCCGACTAATTTAGGTGAACTGAAAAACCAAAAACCTCTAGCCAGCAGTCTCCTCGGTGGTGTGGTTATCCCCACGGGAGTTAATAGCCAAACCGTTGCCGTCTGGGGGGCGCGCAACAATCCCCCCGCCGTTGTCCTCAATAATAACTCGATCTTTCTCGGTTGGCGCTGGGGCAGCGATGCCGTCGCTAATCTCGCCCTCGATAGTGCTTGGCTAGAAACCGCCCTGCAACGCTACGGCATTAATCGTAGTTCTTCTCATAGCACAATTGCGCCCTATTGTCAAGGAAACTCAACAATAGTTAATAATATTAATAATACCCCAACAGCGATCTCGCGTAGCGAGCGCGTTGCGATCGCACCCCGTCGCCCTCTACCCCAGATTTCAGAAAATCTCCCCAGTGAAACGGCGAGATTAAGTCCGAATACCGAGGCAATTCCCCCCAGAGCAAGTCTAACTCCTCAACAAATTAGCCAGATGACGGCGGAATTGCAGGGATTAATCGGGCGTTATGGGGCGACTCTCTTAGCTTTAGAGGCAAGTAATAGTAATATATCCAATACTGATAAATCCCTAGCACAAGCATTTCATAATCGTGGGAAAAATTCCCCCACCTCAGATACAGCCAGACGATTCCGTTTAGCCCTAGAAAATGCCCAAGGAAGCTTAAATAATTTTCAGAATTTAATTGCCCAGGGGGCCTATACCCAAGCGCGGGAATTTTGGTTACAAGCGCGGCGAAGTCTTTGGGATAATTATCCCACTAATCGACAATTTGCCCAGCCAGAAATACGGGCAATGTGGTTAGATAGAGGCACGATCGTAGAAGCTAAAAATGAGGACGATTTAGCTAAAGTATTCGATCGCATGGCGGAGGCGGGTATTAATGTGGTCTTTTTCGAGACAGTTAATGCTAGTTATACTATTTATCCCAGTCAAGTTGCCCCCGAACAAAACCCTTTAACTAGAGGTTGGGATCCCCTAAAAGTTGCCGTTAAATTAGCCCATGAACGCAATATGGAAATCCACGCCTGGGTGTGGGTTTTTGCGGCGGCTAATCAAGCTCATAATAAAGTATTAGAGCAACCATTAGATTATCTAGGTCCAGTTTTATCCCGTAATCCCGATTGGGGGGCAACTAATAAAAGTGGTGGTTCTTTTGATTATAGTCAAGGCACGAAAAAGGCCTTTTTTGATCCTGCTAATCCCGATCTACAGAACTATCTTTTATCTCTTTACGAGGAAATTGTCAAGAATTATGATGTGGATGGCTTGCAGTTAGATTATATTCGCTATCCCTTCCAGAATCAAAGTTCTAATCAAACCTATGGTTATGGTAAATCCAGCCGTTGGTTATTTAAACAAATGACAGGAGTTGATCCGATTACTTTAAATCACCGGGGTGCTTTATGGGAACAATGGACTAGCTTTAAAATCCGTCAGGTTGATACTTTTGTCTCGCAGGTTTCTACTCGCTTAAAACAGATTCGCCCCCAGTTAAAAATGTCGGCTGCGGTGTTTCCCATGGAACAAAAAGAACGATTATATCGTATTCAACAAAACTGGGAAGAATGGGGACAAAATCAATGGATAGACCTGATATTTTTAATGACTTATGCTCTCGATACAGGGACTTTAGAAGAGAAAACCCAGTCTTTATTTGATCGCAAAATTGCAGGAAATGCTCTGATTATACCCGGTATCCGTCTGTTAAAAGTACCCGATCAAGTCATGATCGATCAACTACAATTTATTCGCAATCTTCCCACTTCGGGATTCGCTCTTTTTGCCACAGAAAATCTCAATCCCAACTTGCAAACAATTCTTAATCGCATTCAGGGATCGATGATTACGAAAAAAACCGAACCTTTACCCCACCGTCAACCCTTTAAAACGGCAGCAGCGCGGTTTAATTCCTTGCGTCAAGAGTGGAGTTTTTTAATCACGAATAATTTATTAGCAATGGAGGAGGGAACCTTAAAAACTTGGGGGCAAGAAGTGGACGAAATGGCTAATCTATTAGAACAATTAGCTAATAATCCCAGCCCTCGTAATTTGACTTTAACTCAAAATGCTTTAAAGCGATTTAGCTATAAATTTAAATCTGTGATGTCCAGACAAAAAGATTTATCTGCCTATCAAATACAGGTGTGGGAAAATCGCCTCGCAACCCTACAAAGTCTCCTAAGTTATGGTCAAATGGTTGAGTTTTAATTAGGATTTACTGAAAAAGTTTGTCGGTGGAGTCAGTATTCAGGAGACTCCGAGACAGTATTCAGGAGTTGAGAGTTGGGGTTTTAGGGAGTTGGGGTTTTAGGGTTTTGGGGTATTAGTTGAAATTCCCCTATCTCCCCACACCCCACTTCCCCCCAATCCCCACTTCCCCCCAATCCCCACTTCCCCCCAATCCCCACACCCCACACCCCTATCTCCCCACACCCCACACCCCGCACCCTCTTGTCAGAGGCCCGCCCGAATATGTAACAATTTATGGGAGAAACCCCCAAGCAAATTTAACGAGAAAAACATGGCAGCTACAATTAAGAAAGGAGCTTTAGTCCGCGTGGTGACGGGAAACCTAGAAAATAGCCTCGAAGCCCTAGCCAGCGATCGCCGTTTACCCAGTTATATGTTCAACTCGACAGCAGAAGTCTTGGATATAAAAGATGATTATGCTTTGATTAAATTCTATGTTCCTACCCCCAGTGTGTGGCTAAAGCTCGAACAACTGGAACCCGCCTGATGAGGATATTGCCTCATCCATAAACCATGGTTGACTTCTACGATACACTCCTCCCCTGTCAATCGCCCCGAGTCTCGGTTATTGGTGCTGGTAACGTCGGACGCACCCTGGCCCAACGCATCGCCGAAAAAAACCTCGCCGATGTGGTTCTCCTCGATATCGTCAATGGTTTACCCCAGGGTATTGCCCTAGATTTGATGGAAGCCCAGGGCATAGAACGGCACGACAGCGAGATTATCGGCACTAATAACTACGAAGACACGGCAGGCTCCGATATTGTCGTGATTACGGCTGGATTAGCCAGAAAACCGGGCATGAGTCGCGATGATCTCATGAATGTCAATGCTAAAATTGTCGTTGAGGCCGCCACTAAATGCCTCAAGTATTCGACCGGAGCCATTTTTATCGTCATCACCAATCCCCTTGATGTGATGACCTATCTAGTCTGGCAAGCGACGGGTTTACCCCCCCAAAGAGTGATGGGAATGGCGGGGGTCCTCGATTCTTCCCGTTTACAAACCTTTATCGCCATGGAATTGGGGATTAGTACCGCCGACGTTCATGCTATGGTCTTGGGTGGTCACGGTGATTTAATGTTGCCCCTACCCCGTTACTGTACCGTCAGTGGTGTGCCGATTACCGAATTAATGGACGAGATAACAATTAACCGTCTAGTGGAGAGAACTCGCAACGCTGGGGCTGAAATCGTCAAATTACTGCAAACTGGCGGCGCTTATTACGCCCCTGCTTCCTCTGCCTGTACCATGGTCGAGACGATATTGAGAAATCAATCCCGTTTACTGCCGGCGGCAGCCTATCTTAAGGGTGAATACGGCCTACAGGATGTCTATCTGGGGGTTCCCTGTCGCTTAGGCTGTCGGGGGGTGGAAAGTATTCTGGAAGTGCGTTTGACCGATGCTGAACGTCTGGATTTACACAATTCTGCTGCCTCAGTTCGTCAAAATGTTCATTTAGCTCTTGACAGTCTCAAGGTTTTGGTGTAGTTAATACAACTCATATTTTAAGAGGGTACAGGGCAAAGAACCGTTATACAAGGGAGTGCGACGGGAAGAACGCAGACCGATTTGTTTAGTCAGTTCTTTGTTTCCCGATAAAATATAGGCTGTCCAACCCTTAAACCTCTGTTTTAAGACATCACCGAAGGATTTATATAAAGAGCCTAATTCTTCGGTATTGCCCAATCTTTTGCCGTAAGGGGGATTACAGAGAATAATCCCTCGATCGCTCGCCGGTTCTAAGTCGGTGATGCTTTGCAAGCTAAAATTAATATGGTCCTGCACTTGACAAAAATAGGCATTATCCTCGGCCTGATGCAAAACCTCATAATCGGCATCACTAGCATAAATTGGCGCATTTAGCTGAAATTTTTGTTTTTCTTTAGCTTCCTTAACCAAAGATTGCCATAAATCCGGTTGATAGTCTGGCCATTTCTGAAATCCGAACTGGGAACGAGATAAACCGGGGGCAATATTTAAAGCTTTTAACGTCGCTTCGATGACAATGGTTCCCGAACCACAGAAAGGGTCCAAAAGCGCCATATCATCCTGCCATGCCGATAATTCTACCAAAGCAGCGGCGAGACTTTCTTTTAGGGGTGCGACTCCCATGGCCCGATGATACCCGCGACGATGTAAACTGTGGCCAGAACTATCTAAACTAAGCACACAGCGATTTTTCTCGATATGAGCGTTAATTTGCAGGTCGGGGTTTTCTGTATCCACAAAAGAACGGGGATTCCCCTGTTGACGCTGTTGGTCGATAATAGCGTTTTTGATGCTTAAAGCGGTGTAATGGGTGTGATTGAGGCGATCATTCGTTCCCGTACATTGTACCGCTAAAGTTTCCTCACTGCTGAGATAATCGCGCCAATCAATGGCTTGAATGCCATCATACAGTTCCTCCCCATCCCCACAGGGAATTTCGGCAATGGGAACCAAAACCCGAAAAATAATTCTTGACCAAAGATTGACTCGATAGAGTAGGGCCAGATCTCCCTGAAAATGGACTCCCGTGAATACGGGTTTAACTTCTTTGGCCCCCAGGAATTCTAATTCCCTAGCGGCAATTTCTTCTAGTCCCCTAGCGGTAGTAGCAAAATAGGATCGAGTCATATCAGTTATCAGTTTTCAGTTATCAGTAATCAGTTTTTAGTTTTCAGTGATTAGCTCTGGTCGTTGGTAGCTTGAAATCAGAAAAATTTTAATTTTTATCCCCTTGTAAATTCCCTATCTGATTCGCTCAAGTCAGTTAAAATCGATTAATGCTACAGTAATCAGTAGGATTTAGCCCATCGGAAAATTTTACCCAATCACAAGCATAATAATCCTCTTTTGTCAAGGCAGAAATGCTTAAGAATTGTGTCGCTGTGGTCATTAGTTTTATCTATCCTGAGTCGTTCTTTCTTTATCTTGCAGGTAGTTGGCGATCAAATCAAGTTTTTGTTAGGAAATATTAAAGGTTTCTCCCAATCAAGACTAGACAGCATTCTCTGAGAAAATAATGTAGGCGCTCATTATCGTTAGGGACTATCTTGCGAGTTGCCTGAGCTATATTTGCTAGTTCGGTTTCTCCTATCTCTATATTATCCAGCCAACGCTCAAAATCTCCTTTGTCCATGTGTTCTTTAAATTTATTGGGATTATCTATACATAATTCGAGTAATTCTGGGATATTGTTAATGCGTTTTCTTCTACCATCGTCTAAGTTAAAATAGAAAGGTGGATTATATTTCGGATTTCTACTGTAATTTTTAATTTTATTAAGAAGATTTTTAAAACAATCATTAATAATTTCATTTAAAAGGTTTTGTTTATTTGCTGGTTGTTGTGCCATCAAATCTTTAGTATTCTCTACTTGATTAGCTAGGTCAACTTCACCTAAAGTTTGCAGTCTCGATTTTAACGAGCCATTTTCTATCTCAATAATAGCATTAGTTCTATCATCAATCATTGCTCCTATTTCATACAGGGAAGTAAAATCTCCTCTATCGTTTATCCAAAATATTCGTGTACTTTTCACCTCTTTATTTTGTGCGTTAATTCCTTTGTACCAAATTTTTCTTAAACTTCCTTCACCGTCTTTTAATTCGGAATTTTTTTGTCTCGTTACACTATTCCATCTCCAGAGATATCCAATTATTACTAAAGGAACTAATAATATTGCTAAAAAAACCATATTATTTAATATGTTGACTGCGGAAAAGATACCACCTACATTTGCGACTAATGCAATACCACCAAAAACGACCGTAACCCAATTATTTTCTTCTGCTTCAATTTTTAAAGTTTGCATATAGCTTTCCCAAACAATAGGCTTTTGACCATCGGGTAAATTATTAAAGTATAAATCATTAATTTTAGGCTCAATATTAGTGGCAATATATCTACCAATTCTAACAATCAGATAAGTATTTCCATGAACAAGAAGGATGATTAATATACAAGAAGCGGGAACTATTATTCCTAGAATAATGGCTGAAGGAATTCGTCGTTCAATTGGAATATTATAAAAGTTTTGTCGAGATATTGTTTCTGTTTCTGTGTCTTTTTCTTTAATAACTAACCCTGAATTTTTTTCTTGATTGGTGTGATTACTATCCGCTTTTGGATGAGATATTGTCTGTTTTATTGTATTTCCTGTTTTCTTTTCTATTGTAGTTGTATCTGTGGGTATTCTAGTAACAGTTGTTGTCTCTTTCATGATGGGAAGATTAGCGATGGGACTGATCCCAATTCCCAGTAAAGTCAAAACTAGAGCGCCTCCGAAGACAATAACATTAGTGCGATTTTGCCCAGTTTGCAAAATTTCCGTTCTCAGGATTTTATACTCCTCCATACACACATCGATCGCTTTATTTATATCGGGTTGATTGTTGTTATTAGGCATTTTTTAAATCCTGAATTTATATATAGTTGTAATTTTATCTGGTCAAATAGAATTACACTATTGGCTTAAACTTTTCTTAATTAGTTCTAATGCGATTTGTAAATTAGCCTGTGTCCAAAGGAGAGGAGTGGCATCATTAGGAATATACTTTCCCTGTTCTAGATAGTATAATTCGGGACATTTAAACTCACCAACGGGGGAATCTTTTCCCGTAATTTGTCCGAGAGAACGATTGAAGTAATGGGTTTGTAGGTTGAGATATTTTTCCTGACCTGTACTCTGGAATTTAAGGGCAAAAATGGCAGAAATAATCGGATCAAAAATACACCATTGTGCTTCTTGGCCTAGATTTAATCCTCTCCCTTGTTCCTGTAACCAACCTTCTCTTTCTGCTGATACGGTGGTGCGGATTTCTGGGGGAATTAAGCGATAGTCTCGACACCAAAAAGAATCACCTAAATAGCGACGAATACCGTAATCTCCCTGAAGGTGAACGATAACATTATTAAGAATTTGATCGGCGATATTTGTCTCCACCACTTGTAAGGGATAAATCAAAAAAAGTAGAGCTGCATCATAACTTCTCCCCTGCGGTACTGGTAGAAGACACTCGGCTGGTAAAATCTGGTATAAAGCTTGTTCTCCTATCTCAATTAATTCTGTTAAAAATGCTGGTGTAATCCTGCGATTTTCGGCTGTGAGATTTATCTCTGTCTCGATTAATAACTTTTTTAATTCCCGTAATCCCGCTACCACAACCCCGATGCTAGATGCTTCTATTTTGCGGGTTTCTTCCCAGTGACCGCTATCCTCATCCTGCCAATAACTAATCCCTTGAAAATATAAAGGAAATAGGGCAATTGTTTCTAGACAATGGGGGGAAAGCTCAACATATTTTTCCCGTGCTAAACGACAATAAAACCAGAGAAAATAGCCAAGAGCATCATTTTGTGCGTGTTGCAAAACTTGGTCAATTTCCGTCAGTGTACGTCCCTCAAAACGAATATGAGGACGTTCCATGATCTTTTCAGGATTAACTCGACCTTCGATAATATTAATAAAACGCCTTTGGAACTTTTGAAAATAGTTCAACAAAGTCTGAATATTCTTGACAGCGATCGCTGTCTGTCCGATAATATAATGAGAATAAGCCAGATAAACGTTATCCCTCAGCCAAACATTGGCGTATCCCGTGTATTCTGTCTCATTACTGACTAATGCTGCTGGAAATAAGCCATTTTCTAGGTGGGGAAATCTCAAGACGTGATTTTCCGACAAAAACGAGGATAATCTCTGAATATCCCCTAGAGAGTAGCGGTATTTAATGAAATCGAGAATTTTTTCGTTGTGAACAACCAGCATCGGCAAAATACCCCAATAATCTGCTCAAAAACGCATTTATCTCGATCAATTCTACTGAGAAACCCAAAAAATGCGTCTTTGATTAGGATCCCGTCGGGAACTTTGTTCACCCATGACTTGCCGCGCTTGACTAGGATCAAAACTACGACTAAATTGATCCCGCAGTTGATTAACGCGTTGCTCCTTTTCTTGGGCCGCCAAACGCACTTCTTCTAATTTTGCCTGTTGGATCTGTTGGTAGGGTAGCAAACGAGCGATCGCAAAAACTGCCGTGATGGAAAGAGCGCTATAGGCAATAATTCGCAGCCAAATCTCGATAACTTGCCAGTTTTGGGATTTATTGCCGCTTTTTGGCTTTTTTTGTGGTTTTTTGTCGGTTTGGTTTCCTGTTCGTGCGGTCATAGATTGGGGGTTGGGGAGTGGGGTAATGGGGAATTGGGGTAGTGGGGAGATGGGGTAGTGGGGAGATGGGGTAGTGGGGAATTTAGCTGAAATTTCCCTATCACCCTAAATCCCTATCACCCTAAATCCCTATCCCCTAGTTTAAGATACAAAAAACCCCAATCGGTCTATCCTATAGCTAGGTCAGACGGGATCAGGGTTTATTGAAAGCGATTTTACTTATAAAGTTCCGTCGCTAGACGAAAAGCCAAAATCCCGGGGATTAAAGCAATTACCAGAGCGACTAAAACTTGAGTATCAGAAAGCATTGCTGATTATCTCCTCATAAAGATATTTATCCAATACTTTCCGACATCATCGGGGTTCTCTGCATCATTTCGTTACAAGAATTCATATCTCCCCACTCCGATGACGGTTATCTCCCCTAGAAAAGAAAGTTGTAAAAGCGTTAAGCTGAGGTATCGCCATCATTACATTTATTTTTACCTGCGGCCTCAATGTTAGACTCGCTCCTTGATTCATCTCTAACCCTTAGTCTAAAAACCCCGTTAATTCTGTTGGTTCTCATTGCCCTAGAAGCGGTATTATCAGCAGATAACGCCATTGCTCTCGCTTCCATAGCACAGGGATTAGGAGATCATCAGCGTCAACGTCAGGCCTTGAATATTGGCTTAGTTTTCGCCTATATTCTCCGTATGATCCTGATTCTTACCGCCACCTGGGTGGTTAAATACTGGCAGTTTGAACTTTTGGGAGCAGTATATTTGCTCTGGTTAGTCTTTAATTACTTTGCCTCCCCTGAAGACAAGGATCACACCCATCATAGTCTCAAGTTTCAATCTCTCTGGCAAGCTATCCCCCTAATTGCCGTTACTGATTTAGCTTTTTCCCTCGATAGTGTCACCACTTCCATCGCCGTGGCCGATGATACTTGGTTAATCCTGCTTGGTGGTACGATCGGAGTAGTTACCCTGCGCTTTATGGCCGGTTTATTTATTCGCTGGTTAGAGGAATACACCCACCTAGAAGACGCTGGTTTTGTCACCGTCGGTTTGGTGGGTTTAAGATTGCTGTTGCGGGTGATTAGTCCCGATTTTGTGCCGCCGGAATGGATTATGATTAGTTTAATTGCTATCCTCTTTGCTTGGGGTTTCTCAAAACGCAACGATCGAGAACCCATAGAGAGTGATACCATCCAATCTGATAAATTGCCTTGACAATCCCCCACTGAAAAGAAAATCCCTAGAAGATCATGTCATCTTTACCGACTCCATCTGCTGATACCTTAGAAAATTCTACTCGATCGCCCTCTTGGAAAATTAAACTCCTCTACGATGGAGAATGTCCCCTCTGCTTGCGCGAGGTCAATTTTCTGCAAAAACGGGATGCTGGGAGAGGATTAGTTGCTTTTGTCGATATTGCCGCCGAAAACTATAATCCAGAGGAAAATGGCGGTATTTCCTTCGCGGCAGCCATGGGACGAATCCACGCCGTACTAGCTGATGGTACTATACTCCAAAATGTGGAAGTGTTTCGCCAAGTCTATGATATTTTGGGCATTGGTTGGATTTATGCCGCTACCAAATGGCCGGTTATTGGATTTCTAGTGGATATTATCTATGAAATTTGGGCTTCTTGGCGATTAACCTTAACCGGAAGACCGAATTTAAAAACAATCTTAGCAGAACGTCAAAAACGTCTGGAATGCAACTCATCAAATCGTTGTTCTCAGTCAGTTAAAATCTCCTAAAAAAATAGGGAGTATTTAGGGTTTGCGGCAAAAAGTTTTTCGGTGGTGGTAGGGTGTGGGGTGTGGGGTGTGGGGTTTTACCAGTTTTGAGGTGGCCAATTACCTAATTTTCAGGGAAAAAGTGCCTAAATTTCCCCCCCGAACAATCCTGGCTAAGGCACTTTTTGATTTCAAAAAAGCCTAAAAATATTATCCAACAAGGTTTTTAGATTTATTCAGCAAACCCTACTTAGTATGGTTTGATCGGGTGACATAACCCCGTCCATTGCCTAACACAAACCACCGCTTGAAAAGCTTAAGGAGTATATCAAAAATCAGGATACACCTAAAATTTAGTTGGCAATTTTTCGGACATCGAGTCCTCAAATTGCCGCCCCCTGCACCTTCCCCACCGGTGCGTTGCCGAAGGGTGGGGACTGATGCAGGTTCGTTTAACTCGACTTGATACTAGACAGGTGGCGGAAAGAAATTTGAGCTGACAAAATTGCCAACCTCTAACCCCATGTCAAAAGAATCAATACAAGCCTCACGGACGTGAACCCCGCCATAAATACGGCTGAGGGCATCTTCCATTCCCGCTTGATGGAAGCTATTGAAATTACGAACGACACCGGGAAGTTCTTGGGAGACCGTACTAAACACATAGTTTTCACCAAAATATTCGGTCATCACTCCAGCAAATGCTCCCCCCATGGCGGAATGCCCTGACAGATAATCTGGAAAGGGTGGCGAATTAACCCCCATTAATGGTGACAGCAAGGGTTTCCAATTGGGATCGCCCACCGTAGAAGCTATCCCGTCATTAGCCGCAAATCCTCCGGCAATTACGTCATCCGGGCGAGGTTGGAGTTCAGTGTATTTGGCCTTCCAAGCAACGATTACCGCATCTGCCAGCGCGGTATTTAACGCGGCAAATAGGCTGGCATCTTCTTGCAAGGTATTGCCCTCACTCACCGCAATTTTTTGAGCAATTTGGTTTAATTGACCGTAGGGACGGAAGGTATCAGCCCGGTCATAGGCCCAGAAAACAGCCATTTGTGTCTGGTCTGCATTGCGTAAAGTGGTAGTGAGAGCAGTGTTTTGCAAGCCGCCGTAGAGCCGGGCTTCTTCAATTTCTTGGGCATACAATGTAGGATTTGTGTCGGGACGGCCATTAAGAGTCACATCAAGTTGATTGTCCGCAACAAACTGGTTAATGTTCCCAATTGTCCAAGGAGCTACTCCCCCCCAGTTTGCGCCGACTGCTACCCCAGCAGTCGGTCCTAAGGTTTCTGGTCTCCAGACATAGGCTCCCGACGGCGCAGTGAAAGGCGTATTGTTGCTGGAACCATCATTAGTGCGTAAATTGATGCTCTGATTGCCTACTAAAATGCCAAAATTAAAACCCCTGTTTTCAGCGGTGGCACTGTCCTGAATCTCCGCCAGAGAATTGGCTACTTGCTGTAATAACAAGCTATTTTGTCCAGGTAATTGAGTAGAGAGAACTCGATAAGCAGCACCAACTACCGCCGCCTGCAACGAGGTATTTGCTGGTGCGTTCACATTTACAGCGTAGGAGGGAAAAGTTGTGTTGAAGGCATTGACCGTATCATAGACGGCAGTAGAAACCAGCGCCATTAAGCGAGAACCTACTGTCGGCGCAACTCCCCGCCCTGCTTTTCCCTCGGCTTGAATCGCATTTAATGCGATCGCATTCCAGTCGATGATGGCATTAGTATTGAGTCCCGATACTAATTGACTGGTGACATTATTGGTTTCGAGTTGTTCGGCAATTTGGTTATTTGCATCAACTTGAGCAATGAGAAAGTAAGCCCCCGGAGCGATGACTGAAGTATTATTGTTATACCCTAAGTTTAGGGTGACTGACTGCCCGGCATTTAGGTTCAAGTTTGTGCTGACACTGGTGAGCAAAGCATCGTTACTGTCAATCTCACCGTCAGTGGAAATGTACAGTTTGACAGTACTGGGACCACTGGCGATCGCCTGTCCTTGATTGGTGACAATTACCTGCGCACTTCCCTGAGCGCCGAAGTTAACCGTACTTGGCAAATTAATCGTGCCAAAACTGCCCACTAAATCTGGTAGTGAGACACTTGAGGTAAAACTTGAGGTAGAAGTTGAGGTAAAACTTGGGGTAGAACTTGGGGTAGAACTTGGGGTGGAACTTGGGGTAGAACTTGGGGTAGAACTTGGGGTGGAACTTGGGGTAGAACTTGAGGTAAAACTTAGGGTAGAACTTGAGGTCAAACTTGGGGTAGAACTTGGGGTAGAACCTGCGGTAAAACTTTGGGTAGAACCTGAATTTTTGTTATTGCCGCTCTTGCCATTATTTGATTTGTAGTCAACTCCAATTGCCTCTAAAAAATCAACTCCACTCAAAAGCACACTTAAATCGTTTAGGGAGAGTTGATTTAAATTTTTGCCACCGATAACCTGCTCTAACAACGCATCAATCTTACTGGCTGCTTTAGTACTATTTGGTATTTGCTCGTTCTCAGTTACTTTCTTCTGATCATCAACGGTGTTTTTTGGTGATGACCCGGCGGTAGTTATAGAAGTGGTTGAAGTCATGGCTAATAAGTTAGAAAAGAGTAAGGGTATTCAGGACAGAAAGCCTTGAAGCTTAACTTGTCGTTGCACTCCACCACCAAACCGATGTCACCGTCAGTAGAAATTTACAGGTTCACAGTACAAGTAAGCTGTTCGCAATTTAAACTTCTTGTTGAGACGATACAAGAGGCAAGAGGCAATACCCCCCCCTTGCCCCTCCGATGTCGGGGGGACAAGGGTAGCGGGGGAGGTTCGGCTAATCCAAGAATAAGCGATTTAAATGCGTCCTAGCTTAATGTTTGCGATCGCCTGTCCTTGATGGACGACAACTACCTGTGCATTTGCTTAATCTGTTTGAAAATGTTGACAAAAAAGGAATCATAGGGGCAATTCAACTCAAACTTGAGTTTTGCGATACAACTGAGTGACCTACATCACCTACTATAACACCATGGAATCCATAAAGTCAATCAATTTTTATGTCTTTAGTTATAAATTTTTATGTCTTTAGTTATAAATTTTTATGTCTTTAGTTATAGATTTTTATCTATGGATAAAACTAAAGTTATTTCAGATAATTTTGATACAATCTGGACCGATGAAAACCTTATGATACTACTAAATCCGTTGAGTATAGGCTACATATCAGGACAGGCACTCATACACTCATGCACTCATGCACTCATGCAAAAGGAGAAATAGATAATGAGTCTTTGATAACTGGATTTAGTATGAAATCGGGCATTTATTTATCAATCTTAATTGAAATGACTATAATTCCCAATAGGCGCAATTCAAACTTGAGTTTTGCGACTACCTGAGTGATCTAACTCACACAGCTTGGATCATGCGATCTGTAAAGTCAATCAATTTTTACGTCTTTAGTTAGGGTCTGCTGAATAAATCTAAAAACCTTGTTGGATAATATCTTTAGGCTTTTTTGAAATCAAAAAGTGCTAGGCATGGGAGTGATCAGGGGGAAAATTCAGGTACTTTTTCCCTGAAAATTAGGTAGTTGACCACCTGAAAATCGGTAAAACCCATCCCCCAACCCCCAACCCCCAACCCCCAACCCCCACCGAAAAACTTTTTCAGCAGACCCTACCTAATCTTACGTTTTTTTTCTTCCCCTCCATTGATGAAACCTCATGACCAATGGCTCTTCGGTAATTTGTATGCAAATAATTAACTTAAAATAAAATTCGATGAGAGTGCCTACGCCCAAAAGTAGCTGAAATTCATATAAAGAAGGACTTAAGGCACAAATAGGTTAATACCAAAAGATAGACAATTGAGTTAAATTTTGATATAATCGCCAAAAACCCGAGTATTTTACTTATGATGCTTGACAAA
>NZ_JADBTZ010000257.1:0-10225 GCF_020245885.1 Microcystis sp. M165S2
ATTTAACCTTGTCAATGCAAAATACAGAGACGGGATTAATGGGAGTTTGGGAGTATAATACTGACCTATTTAATAGCGAGACTGTTGAAAGAATGAACGGTCATTTTCTGACTTTACTTGAGGGGATTATTGCTAATCCAAACGAGCGAGTTTCTCAATTACCTTTGTTAACAAAAGTTGAACAACAACAGTTATTAATAGACGGTCATAATACTCAAGTAGATTACCCTGCTGATAAGTGTATTCATCAGTTATTTGAGGAGCAGGTTGAACGGACTCCTAATGATGTAGCGGTGGTATTTGAGGAGCAACAATTAACCTATAATGAGTTAAATCGTCGAGCTAATCAGTTAGCCCATTATTTGCAATCTTTGGGGGTTAAACCTGATGAATTAGTGGGGATTTGTGTAGAACGTTCTTTAGAGATGATTGTCGGATTATTGGGGATATTAAAAGCGGGTGGGGCTTATGTTCCTCTTGATCCTGATTATCCCCAGGAACGTCTAAGCTTTATGTTAGAAGACTCTCAAGTGAAAGTATTAGTAACTCAAGCAAAATTAGTCGAGTCTATTCCTGAACATCAAGCACAACTTATCTGTTTAGATACAGAATGGGAAAAAATTGCTCAAAATATCCCATCAAACCCTGAAAGCGGAGTAAAACCCGATAATTTAACCTATATAATCTATACGTCAGGTTCCACCGGTAAACCGAAAGGAGTTTTAGTTAATCACGCTAATGTAGTACGTCTATTTGCGGCGACAGACTCCTGGTATCACTTCAACTCTAATGATGTCTGGACTCTATTCCATTCTTACGCTTTTGACTTTTCGGTGTGGGAAATGTGGGGAGCTTTGTTATATGGTGGACGCTTAGTAGTTGTCCCCTACTTAGTGACGCGTTCTCCCGAAGCATTTTATCAGCTATTATGTCAAGAAAAAGTCACAATTCTCAATCAAACTCCTACCGCTTTCCGTCAGTTAATTCAAGTTGAAGAATCCTTAAAAGGAAGTTTTCCCCCCTTATCAAGGGGGGTTAGGGGGGATCGTTCATCGACAACAGATAACGATTTAAGCTTACGTTTAGTTATTTTTGGAGGAGAAGCTTTAGAAATTAACAGTTTACAGCCTTGGTTTAACCGACATGGCGACCAATGCCCCCAATTAGTTAATATGTACGGAATTACGGAAACTACCGTTCATGTCACCTATCGACCATTAAGTATGACCGACTTGGATAGTACAGCTAGTGTGATTGGTTGTCCCATTCCCGACTTACAGGTATATTTACTAGACCAATATTTACAACTTGTACCGGTTGGTGTACCCGGGGAGATGTATGTGGGGGGTGCAGGAGTAACAAAAGGTTATCTCAATCGTCCTGAATTAACAACAGAAAGGTTTATTCCTAGTCCTTTTGAGAAGGATGAAGTGATCCCCCCAACCCCCCTTAATAAGGGGGGAACTCAAGGAGGAGCAAAATTATATAAAACAGGAGATTTAGCGCGTTATTTACCTAAGGGAGAATTAGAATATTTAGGACGCATTGACAATCAAGTTAAGATTCGGGGTTTTCGGATTGAGTTGGGGGAAATCGAAGCATTATTAGCATCTCATCCCCAGATTTGGGAAACAGTAGTAATAGTGAGGGATGATACAACAGGAGATAAACGTCTTGTGGCATACATTGTGCCACAATCGGAAAAAACGATTACCATTAACGAAATACGGCAATTTCTGAAAGCTAAATTACCCAGTTACATGGTTCCTAATGCTTTCGTTATTTTAGATGCCTTACCCCTTACTGCTAATGGTAAAATAGACCGTCGTGCTTTACCCCCATCAGAATCTAGTAGTGAACCATCAGAAAAATATGTTGCGCCGCGTAACCCGATTGAGGATATATTAGTAAATGTTTGGTCAGAAATTCTAAAAGTAGAGAAAGTGGGCATCAATGATAACTTCTTTGAACTGGGAGGACATTCCCTACTAGCCACTAAATTAGTAGCACAGATCCGCGATCGCCTGAAAATTGAGCTTCCCCTACGTCAGTTATTCAACACAGCAACCCTCGCTGAATTAGCCCAAGGGATTGAACAGTTAAAACAGCAAACACCGGATTCCCCTGTTCCCACCATTTTACCAAGAAAAAGAAAATGAATTTTGAAGAATTACCCCTATCTTATGCCCAACAGCGTTTATGGTTCCTAGATCAATTAGAACCCAACAGTTCTTTCTATAACGTTCCTCTTGCCTTGCATTTAGCGGGGGATCTTCAGGCAGATATCCTCGAAAAAAGTTTACAAAAAATTATTCAACGTCATGAAGCCCTCCGCACCAATTTCACGACTATTGAAGGAAATCCTGTACAAATAATCAAACCAGAAAGCAATTGGAAATTAACGCTTGTTAATGTTAAAGACAGCCCAAAATATCGAGAAGATCAGGAAATAAAAAAATGGCTAGAAATTCACAGCCATCAACCCTTTGATTTAGCCAATGACTCCCTGATTAGAGCCACCCTACTCAAGTTATCAGACACAGAATATTTCTTGCTGATTTGTCTGCACCATATTGTCTCTGATGGTTGGTCAATGGGGGTATTTATTGAGGAATTGACAACCCTTTATAATGCCTATACTAAAGGTTTAGAGCCTCTTTTACCAGAGTTACCGATCCAGTATGCCGACTTTGCAATTTGGCAAAGGGAATATTTACAGGGAGAAATCCGCCAAAATCAGTTAAATTACTGGCAAAAACAGTTAGCAGCAGCACCCGCCTTATTACATCTACCGACAGATCGTCCAAGGCCTCCGGAACAACGTTTTGAGGGAGATCGGATCAATGGTATTCTTTCCCCAGAACTTAGTCAGGGGTTAAATAGGCTGAGTCGTGAACAAGGTGTCACCTTATTTATGACCCTCCTGACCGCATTTAAGGTACTACTCTATCGCTATACGGGAGAAACAGATATTTTGGTTGGTACTCCCATCGCCAACCGTACTCGTAGTGAACTGAATGGGTTGATCGGCTTTTTTGTCAATACCTTAGTCTTAAGAACAGATTTAGCAGGAAATCCCAGTTTTACCGAGTTATTAAAACAGGTACGAGAGACAGCAACGGATGCTTACGACCATCAAGATTTACCTTTTGAGATGTTAGTAGAGGCCATACAACCTGAAAGAAATATGAGTTATACTCCTTTATTTCAGGTAATGTTTGGCCTAGATACTCAAGTTCTCAATCAAATAGATTTAGAGGGAATAAAAGCTACTATTCAGCCTTTAGAATCTAAGACGGCTAAGTTTGATTTAAGTTTATCTATACAGGTAAAAGAAGCTGGATTAACTGCAATTTGGGAATATAATACAGATTTATTTAATCAAAGCACAATTGAGCAACTATCAGGGCATTTTGTTAACCTATTAACCGGGATTATTGCTAATCCAGAACAAGTAATTAGTCAATTACCATTACTAACAGAAAGTGAGAGTAATCAGTTATTATTTACTTGGAATCAGACTGAAATTGACTACAAAAATGATTTGTGTCTGCATCAGTTGTTTGAACAACAAGTAAAACAGAATCCACAAGCGATCGCAGTTAAATTAGAAAATGAATTTTTTACCTATCAAGAATTAAATAATCGTGCTAATCAATTGGCACATTACCTACAATCTTTGGGAGTAAAAGCTGATAGTTTAGTCGGGATTTTTGTTGAACGTTCCCTAGATATGATCATCGGAATCCTGGGAATACTTAAAGCTGGGGGAGCATATATTCCTTTAGATATTGATTATCCCCCAGAGCGAATTGCCTATCTTCTTGAAGATACTCAACTTAGTATTCTCTTGACCCAATCTAAATTTGTTGAGCAACTTCCCCAATTTCCACCGAACACTATCTGTTTAGATCAAGACTGGTCAATAATCGCCAAACAGAGTACAGTTAAACCTTTGGTAGCAGTTGAGCAGCACAATTTAGCCTATATTATCTACACCTCTGGCTCCACAGGTCAACCCAAAGGGGTAATGATTGAACATCGCTCAGTAGTCAACTATATCCTGACTACTATTCGAGAGTATGGTATTACCTCAGAGGATCAAATTCTGCAATTTTCCTCTGTCTGCTTTGATGTTTCCGTTGAAGAGATATTTTGTAGTTTGTTATCGGGTGCAACATTGGTATTGCGAACAGAAGATATGTTGCGCTCTAATGAATATTTTTGGCAATGTTGTCAAAAATGGCAGTTAACAGTTTTAGGGATTCCTACTGCCTATTGGCATCAATTAGTCTCTGAACTGACTCCTACTGCTCTGCCAATTCTCTCAAAGATTAAAGTAATTTTCATTGGCGGGGAAGCCATTCAACCGGCAAAAGTACAGCAATGGCAAACAATTACGGGTCAATATTCCCCTCTTCCTCGACTATTCAATGGTTACGGACCAACAGAAGCAACCATTGCGGCGACTTTCTCCGAATTTACTTCACCAACTACCACCAATGTTCCCATTGGGCGACCCCTCAGTAATACTCAGGTTTATATTCTTGATGCTTTCTTACAACCTGTTCCTGTGGGGGTAGCCGGAGAATTACATATTGGCGGTGTCGGGTTAGCTAGGGGTTATTTTAATCGTCCCGAATTAACTCAAGAGAAATTTATCCCTAATTCTTTTGAGAAGGATGAAGTGATCCCCCCAACCCCCCTTAATAAGGGGGGCAATGGGCCGTCAAAATTATATAAAACAGGAGATTTATGTCGGTATTTACCCGATGGTAATATTGAGTATTTAGGACGGATTGACAATCAGGTAAAAATTCGCGGTTTCCGCATTGAATTGGGGGAAATTGAAACTGTTCTTAGTCAGCACAGTGCGGTAAAAACGGCTGTTGTTATTGCCCGGGAAGATGAGACAAATCAGAAACGTTTAGTCGCCTATATTATTCCCCAAGTAGAGATTATTTCCCCCCAAAAAGAGGAAAATTCGCTTAATGTTACTGAACTGCGGCAATTCCTGAAAGCTAAGTTACCAGAGTATATGATTCCTAGTGCTTTTGTTATTTTGGAATCCCTACCCTTAACGCCTAATGGTAAGACTGATTACCGTGCTTTACCGACTCCCGAATTCCAAAGCCAAGAGCAGTATATCGCGCCGCGTAACCCGATTGAGGAGATATTATCCTCGATTTGGGCAAAAGTGTTAAAAGTTGCACAGGTGGGGATTCACGACAACTTCTTTGAGTTGGGTGGACATTCATTATTAGCAACTCAACTAATTTCGCGCATCCGTGAGGCTTTTCAGGTAGAAATGCCCTTACGGGAGTTATTTGTTGCACAGACAATCGCCGAATTAGCACAGGTAATAAAACGTATTTCGCAGCAAGAACAAATTACTGAACTGCCGATTTTACCCAGGGACAAAGCAGCAGAATTACCCTTATCTTTTGCTCAGACTCGTCTTTGGTTTTTGGCTGAATTTGAGTCGAATAGTTCTTTTTATAATATACCCCTAGCCTTGCGTTTAGAGGGAACTTTAAACTCACAAATCTTAATCCAGAGTTTAGAAGAAATTTGCGATCGCCACGAAGCTTTACGCACCAACTTTATTACCGTTGATGGTATCCCTACCCAGATTATACAAACACGAACCTGGACAGTTACGGTAGTTGATTTACAGCATTTATCTAGCAGTGAAAAAGTAATTGCCTCCCAAGAGTTAACACAAAACCAAGCGATTCAACCCTTTGACTTAGCAAGTGAACCCTTAATCAGAATCACTTTAGTGGTGTTATCTGAAACGGAACACATCTTGTTAGTCTGTATGCACCACATTGTCAGTGATGGCTGGTCAATGGGGGTATTTCTTCAGGAACTAACCGCCCTCTATAATGCCTATATTCAGGGTTTATCTTCGCCTCTAAATACCCTATCTATCCAGTATGGAGATTTTACCCTTTGGCAAAGACAATGGCTGCAGGGAGAGGTATTGCAACAGCAACTAGACTACTGGCAAAAACAGTTAGCAGACGCACCGGCCCTTCTATCTTTACCAACAGATAGACCTCGACCCAATCAACAAAGTTTTGCTGGGGGACATCTACCTTTTAGCCTTTCCCTAGAATTAACCGAAAAACTGACCCAATTAACCCAGGAACAGGGTGTCACCTTATTTATGACCCTGCTAACAGCTTATGCTGTCTTACTTTACCGTTATACAGAACAGGAAGACATCTTAATTGGTACTCCCATTGCTAACCGTAATCGCAGGGAAATTGAAGGTTTAATCGGCTTTTTTGTCAATACTTTGGTCTTGCGAATTGACTTGTCAGGTAAACCCAATTTTAATCAGTTATTGGGTCGAGTGCGGGAAATGGCAATGGATGCCTATGCTCATCAGGATTTGCCTTTTGAAATGTTAGTAGAAGTCCTACAACCTGAACGAGATTTAAGTCACGCGCCTTTATTTCAAGTGGATTTTCTGCTGCAAAATAGTCCTCCGTCTCCCTTAGAACTAACAGGATTAACTGCCACTCCCCTCACCACAGAAAATGACACCGCCAAATTTGATCTAACCCTGGCTATGGAGAATACCGGTGCAGGATTACAAGGGGTATGGGAATATAATACCGATTTATTTGATCGCAGTACCATTGAGCGATTAACAGGAAATTTCATCACCTTATTAGAAGCATTAGTTGTTAACCCGCAACAGCCAATTTTCCAACTACCATTATTAACCGAAGTCCAGTCGCAAGAATTATTAGAAGACTGGAATGCCACCGAAAAAGAATATCCTTTCCATCATTGTATTCATCATTTATTTGAAGAACAAGCGGCACGAACACCAGCAGCAGTAGCAGTGGTATTTGAAGGGCAAGAATTAACCTATCAAGAATTAAATATCCAGGCGAATCAATTAGCCCATTATTTAAAATCTTTGGGAGTAAATTCAGAAGTTTTAGTTGGCATTTATCTAGAGCGGTCGCTGTTAGTTATTGTCGGATTATTAGCAGTTCTCAAAGCTGGAGGAGCCTATCTACCTTTAGACCCAGATTATCCCCAGCAACGGTTGACTTATATGGCAGAAGATGCCCAAATTTCTCTACTGCTAACTCAAGAAAGTTTACTCGATTCTTTGCCCGTAGAAGATGTGGGGGTAATTGTCTTAGATAAATTAGCGGAGATATTGACAGTTCAAAGTCCAGAAAATCACCTCAGTGAAGTGGTTTCAGAAAATCTACTATGCCTATTATATACATCTGGTTCAACGGGTAAACCTAAAGGAGTGATGTTAACTCACGCAGCCTTAGTTAATCATAGTTGGGGCATTAGTGAAGTATTCGGTTTAACAGAATCTGATCGCGTTTTACAGTTTGCTTCCTTTGGTTTTGATGTCGCTGCGGAAGAAATTTTTCCAACCTGGTTAAAAGGTGGCACAGTGGTCTTAAGACCAGGGCAAATGTTTGCAACTTTGACTGATTTTGCCGATTTTATCGAACAAGAAAGTCTCACCCTTTTAAATATTACCCCCGCCTATTGGCATGAATGGGCGCTCGCCGTTTCCCAATCATTAGCTACTGTACCATCCAGTCTGCGGGTTGTCGCTGTGGGAGGGGATGCAGTGTTACCAGAAACCGTCAATATTTGGCGACAAATGGTCGGGAAACGGGTTCAATGTATCAACGTCTATGGACCCACAGAAGCGTCTGTAACCGCCATAGTTCATGACTTGCTAGATTATCAGTCAGAGAAAATCAATTCGGTGCTGATTGGTCGTCCCATTGCTAACACAAAAGCCTATGTTCTGGATCAAAATCTGCAACCTGTACCCATTGGAGTTAAGGGAGAATTGCATTTATGCGGTGTTCGTTTAGCGCGGGGTTATCTGAATCGTCCCGAATTAACTGCTGAAAAATTTATTAACAATCCCTTTGCTAATGCAGCTTTCAATCGGTTGTATAAAACGGGAGATTTAGCGCGTTATTTACCCGATGGTAATATTGAATGTTTTGGCCGGATTGACAATCAGGTTAAAATTCGCGGATTCCGTATTGAGTTAGGAGAAATTGAAGCGGTACTTAACCAAAATATTGATGTACAAACATCTTGTGTGATTATTCGCGAAGATACTCCGGGGGATAAATATTTAGTCGCCTACATAGTAGCTCATTACGAACGGATACCGATGATTAGTGAACTGCGTCAGTTTCTGTCCAGTAAATTGCCTCTATATATGGTTCCTCAAGCTTTTGTTTTTCTGGAATCTTTACCCCTTACTACTAATCGTAAGGTAGATCGTCGCGCTTTACCCGCACCAGATAAAATAGGGAATCGCCGGGATCAATATGTAGCACCACGCAATGGAATTGAAGAGATGTTGGTGCAAATTTGGACAGAAATACTCAAAGTAGAGCAAGTGGGAATTTATGATAATTTCTTTGAAATTGGCGGCCATTCTCTCCTCGCAACTCAATTAGTCTCGCGGATTCGGAGTTTATTTAAAATAGAACTACCTTTGCGGAGTTTATTTGCAGCAGCTACGGTAGCCGAATTAGCGCATCTTATTGGACAACTACAGCAGCAAAATCTCACTCTAACATTACCCCCCATTTTACCGAGAACTAAGGATACAGAACTACCTCTATCTTTTGCTCAACAGCGTTTATGGTTTTTAGATCAATTGCAACCAAATAGCGCTTTATATAATATACCGATGGTGTTGCATTTCCGAGGCAACCTCAATCAAAAGGCCTTAGAACAAAGTTTACAAGAAATTTGCGATCGCCATGAAGTATTACGGACTAATTTTGTCACGATTGGTGGACAACCGACTCAGGTTATTCAAACAACAAGGGAGACAATATCGGTCGTTGATTTACAAGATTTACCCATCCATGAACAAGCAGAAAAAACACAGCAATTAAAGCAAAAACAAGCGACTCAACCCTTTGATTTAGCCAAAGAATCCTTAATCAGAATCACTTTAGTGGTGCTATCTGAGACGGAACATCTCTTGTTAGTGTGTATGCACCACATTATTAGTGATGGTTGGTCAATCGAAGTGTTGATTCACGAACTGACCAGCTTATATAATGCTTATGTGCAGAATCAACCCGCAAATTTAGCTCCCTTACCGATTCAGTATGCAGATTTTGCAGTTTGGCAAAAACAATGGTTACAAGGGGATGTCCTACAAAGTCAATTAAATTACTGGCAAAATCAACTAACAGCTGCACCCCCTTTATTATCTCTTCCCACAGACCATCCTCGACCTGCGGTGCAAAGCTTTGTCGGTACTCAGCAAGAATTTTCCCTTTCCCCCAAACTTAGCCAAGCTTTGACTGAATTGAGTCACCAACAAGGGGTGACATTATTTATGACGCTGTTGGCTGCTTTTGATGCTTTACTGTATCGTTATACAGGTTCCGGTGATATTTTGGTAGGAACTCCCATTGCTAACCGTAATCGCAGCGAAATTGAGGGTTTAATCGGCTTTTTTGTGAATACTTTAGTGATGCGGACGGATTTATCAGATAATCCGAGTTTTAGTCAGTTATTAACCCGTGTTCGGGAAGTGACCATGGATGCTTACGCGCATCAAGACTTACCCTTTGAAATGTTAGTCGAAGCGTTGCAACCGGAACGGGATTTGAGCCATACTCCCCTATTTCAAGTCGCTTTTGTCCTGCAAAATACACCCAAGTCTGAGATTGCAATGACGGGATTAACGGTGACAGATTTGCCACCGGAAAATACCACAGCTAAATTTGATTTAACCTTAGCAATGGTTAACACCGATGATGGCTTAAAAGGTGTCTGGGAATATAATACTGATTTGTTTGACAGTAGCACTATTGAACGACTATCATGGCATTTTATTAACTTATTAGAGGGGATTGTAGCCAATCCTCAAGAGCGGATTTCCCAATTACCCTTATTGACAGAAAGCGAAACTAATCAGTTATTAATTGAGTGGAACAATACTCAAGTTGACTATCCTGAGTATAAGTGTATTCATCAATTATTTGAAGAACAGGTAAAAAGGACTCCCGATGCAATTGCCGTAGTCTTTGACAACCAACAATTAACCTATTCAGAATTAAATAATCGAGCTAATCAATTAGCTCATTACCTGCAAAAATTAGGAGTAAAACCTAAGGAATTAGTGGGGATTTGTCTAGAACGTTCTTTAGAGATGATTGTGGGATTATTAGCTATTCTTAAA
>NZ_JADBTZ010000258.1:0-11941 GCF_020245885.1 Microcystis sp. M165S2
CCCCAACCCCCACCGAAAAACTTTTTCAGCAGCTCCTAAGTAGTGGCCATCTCCAATGTCTGAGGTGGGGAAGACAGGGTTAATCTTCCACCACTCCAGTCAAATCCTGCTAACGTCGGCCGCGTCTGCTGCTGCCGAAACCACTGCGACTAGGGGTACGACGGGAACCAGAGGAACCGAAACTAGGAGAACGTTTGACATTATCAGATTTACCCGAATTCTTCAGGGTACTGGAACCATAACCGGAACCACTGGGTTTTGTGGTGGTTGTGGTGCTGCGATTGGGACTAGAGGAAGTATTACTGGGATAACGACGTAAATTGCCAGTAGAACGGAGAGTTTGCCGATTTTTGACTGCCGGAGGTGGACTATTATGTTTAGTCCGGTATTGATCTACTGCCTGATTATAGGTGGAACCGGAACCACCAAAACCGGTCATCACACCCCCCGGAGTATAGAGGGGAGGAACGTAGTATTGAGGACGAAAGAGCAAGCTACCCAAAGCTTGACCAGCAACAGCACCGAAAAAAGGACTCCAAAAACTCGATTCTTGCCGAATCACCACGGTTTCCTGTTGTCCGGTTTGGGGATTGTTCCGCACTTCCGTGACATTATGGACATACTCGATTTTAAAATCTTCGGTCATGTACAGGGTAGCTTGAGCGCCGTTGATTTCTACTGCGGTTTTTTCCCCTTTAGCAATGTCCTCCTCGGTTAATCTAGCCATTTGTAGGTTAGTGGTGCGAAAGAGGGGAGAAGTCCCCCCAGGGGTGTTTAACAGCATTAAGGTATAAGTGCCATCTCCGTCATCGTAGGTAGCTTGTTGCACCTCGTAGCGACCGCTACTAACCTGATTGGATTGTTGTCTTACACTACTGTTATTAGCTGACGGTGACTGAGTTTGATTTGACGAGGAACCACAGGCCACCGTTGTGCAACAAAGGGTAAGAATTAAAAGGATTGTCGTTACTTGGCGCAGCATAAGGGCAAAATTAAGACTATAAAGGCAGTAATTCGGGGAAGTTGAGTAATAGTTGCTCATTGGTCAATTCATCTCCCAATTGAGCAGGAGAAAAATGTACCTGAATCGCGCGCAGCCGACTTTGGTAGTGGAGGTTAATTATTGATTTTAAACCATCTTCCAGGGCTTCTCGATCGGCTAGGCTAGTTTCTAAAGCAGCACTCTCACCCTCGAAGGCTATTGTGATCATAATAACTAAGTTATCGGTGACGGGTAAAGTTAAGGGTTCCTTTTCCCCCACTTGTGAAGACACCGATTCACTTAGGTATCTGGCCGCAGAATCGGTAAACAGTTCGTTAACGTAGTCCCCCGCTTCCCCCTCATTCCAAAAAACATCGCCCTCATTAGCCACAGAAAACCAATAGAGGTTCATCTGCAGCAGATTTTGACAAATTTCTACTAAACCCTCTCCCATGACCTCCAAATCGCCTTCGGAATCGATCGCCTCCCGGCCGGTACGATTAAGAATACCGATCAGAGGTGCGATTTCTTGTCCGTAGAGATGCAAAAATAAGCGACAGACCACATAGCGAGTTTTACCCGCAAATTTCTTGAAGCGATCGCCTAAAGAACTCATAATAGACCTCTTGTAAAAATCAAAAATTGTCGTTAAGGTTAGCAGTCATTAGTCTTGAAGTCATCAGCTCGATCAAGGTGATAAGGGCCAATTAATCGGATAAATAAAAGCTGATAAGTAGGGAGGCACAATTATTTGTAGGATGGGTTAGCGGTAGCGTAACCCATGCAGGTGTTGGGTTTCATGCTTCAACCCAACCTACCTTCAATTTGCCATTTTCTAGGCTCCTATGCCTTGATGCCCTGTTAACAGTCTATAATTAGGGTCTGCTGAAAAAGTTTTTCGGTGGTGGTAGGGTGTGGGGTGTGGGGTGTAGGGTTTTACCGATTTTCAGGTGGTCAACTACCTAATTTTCAGGGAAAAAGTACCTGAATTTTCCCCCTGATCACTCCCAGTCCGGTACTTTTTGATTGACAAAAAGTCTAAAAGTCTTACCCAACAAGGTTTTTAGATTTATTCAGCAGACCCTAATTACTTAGAATCCTTTTGGTGTGAGCAAATGGCTGTCCAACTGCAACAAGCTTTAGTGGTTGCTTCCTATATCTTGAAACAGCGTTTAGCAGGGAAAAAGCGTTTTCCCTTAGTTTTAATGCTAGAACCTCTATTTCGCTGTAATTTAGCCTGTACTGGCTGCGGTAAGATTCAACATCCCCCGGAAATCCTCCGCAATCATCTCACCCCGGCAGAATGTTTCGCAGCGGTGGAAGAATGCGGGGTTCCGGTGGTTTCCATCCCCGGGGGCGAGCCGCTTTTGCATCCACAAATCGATGAAATTGTCAAGGGTTTAGTGGACAGAAAAAAATTTGTCTATCTCTGCACCAATGCCCTGTTATTGGAGAAAAGCCTGGATAAATTTACTCCTTCACCCTATCTTACCTTTAGCGTCCATCTGGACGGTTTAAAAGCACATCACGATCGCTGTGTGGATCGAGAGGGAGTATTCGATAAGGCAGTACAAGGGATTAAAGCGGCGAAAGCGAGAGGTTTTCGGGTTACTACTAATACCACGGTTTTTGAAGGCACAGAACCGCGAGAAATGCAGGAATTTTTCGATTTTCTCGCTACTTTGGGCATCGATGGCATGATGATTTCCCCCGGTTACAGTTATGAGTGGGCCCCGGATCAAGATAGTTTCTTGAAACGGGAGCAAACTAGAGCTTTATTCCGAGAAATTCTCTCACCCTGGAAATCAGGGCAGAAAAAGTGGAATTTTAACCATAATCCTCTCTTTCTCGATTTTCTCATCGGTGAACAAGACTATGAATGCACTCCTTGGGGTAGTCCTAGCTATAGTCTTTTAGGATGGCAAAAACCCTGTTATCTGCTCAACGAAGGTCATTACAAAAGCTTTCGGGAACTTTTAGCAGAAACCAATTGGGATAACTACGGTCGGGCCAGTGGCAATCCTCAATGTGCCGATTGTATGGTACATTGCGGCTACGAACCGACCGCAGCCATGGCAGCTTTTAAACCGGCTAATATGAGACGTGCCATGCAGAGTCTCATCGGAGTCTAGTCCTAAACTGATTCTAACCAGACGGCGGGGACTTGACTAGGGCGATCGGGTAATTGCATCCATCCCATTTCGCACAGACGAATTACCGAACTTAATTTTTCTACCAAAGCGGGATCGAAACGAATCCCGCTATAATTTTGACAGCGCTCTAGGGACTCTCCTAAATCTAGAGCTAGTCGGTCACCTCGCGGTTGAGTTAATTCCTGAAAATAGGCTGATAATCCTAAAATTCTCGACTCTAGGCTGATTTCTTCCCCTTTTAAGCCGTTGGGAACACCGCTACCATCCCAGTATTCAAACTCATGGTAAATAATCTGTTGAATTGGGGCTAATTCGGGCATAGTGGCGAGTAATTGTGCGCCTAACACCGATCTATCCCGCCAAAATAACGCATTTGCTCCCTCTAACTGACTGGCACGCTGTCTAAAAACTTCGATCGGAGCCTCCGCTAGACCGATGCGGTATAATAAACCGGCTAATCGTAAGCGTCGCAATCTCAGGGTGGGTAAATCGAGCAATTGTCCCAACATTTCCGCTAAAGCGGCCACCTGTAGGGAAGCAAGGGGATTATCAATATCTCTTTCATCGACCTTTTGAGCCATTCTTAGAAAAGCTTGCAGTTTATTAGCGGCTAAATTTTTATTTAAACGGGATGCTTGTCCTTCTAAGTCGCTTAATTCTCGCGTTTGTCTGCTGACGGTGACTAACTGCTGTTGACTGGTTTGCAGATAGGTGACAATGCGAGAGACTACTCCCGTTAAATCCGTGGGAATGGGATTAATATTTTGACTAATTTCCTGCTGTTGTCTGCTTAAATCGGCCGCTAGACTGGGATTATAGGGATGCAGACGCTCAATTAAGATCCTAGCGGCTTTTTCGACTAAATCGCGATCGAATGTCCATAAACCGTAGAATTTTCGCTCCGTGTCTATTTGGGGTTGACTATCGGACCGGTATTCTTCTGGGGATAACTCATGACAGAGTACCATGGAGGCGTAATCGGGGGAAAGAATGATTAAATTCCACTCATTAACCAAACTATCGCTATTATCTAAGTTGACTAGCGAAACATTCTCTAAACTGCCGGTTTTATGCTCAGAAAAACCACTATCGGCCACGGCAGCGATCGCAATATGACGAGAAGAGCGAGCGATATCTAAATAGCGCTCTGCTTCCTGTAAATACCATTTACCCTGTTGAAAGGTGACTAAGACCAGTGGTTTGTTTGTACTATCTGAGCTGCTAGTTTGCAAGATATGATCTTCAAGAGCATGACAGAGGGCCACAAGGGTATTCTTAAAATAGACCCCGTAACTGCTGGGTAATCGTCCCGATGAAGCTCTTTTTAACTGTTGTAAGCTGGATTCTACGGTCATAATTTCCGAATATTAGGGGGTTGGGGAAATGGGGAGAAGGGAGAGGGGAGAGGGGAGAATAAATAAAAGCAATCTCCTGTCTCCTGTCTCCTGACGACCGGCTCCTGACTGCCTCAAAGGGGTTTATTCTACCACCCAGGGAGTGATTGCGGGAGTCCAATTAGCTAATTCTGCATCGCTAAACCAGAGACTAACTTCATCTTTGGCGGTATCTGGACCATCGGACCCATGGATAAGATTGCGTCCGACACTAATGCCAAAATCACCGCGAATCGTACCCGGTTCAGCATTGAGGGGATTAGTGGCACCAATAATTTTTCTAGCGGAGGCAATTACTCCTTCTCCTTGCCAAACCATGGCCACCACGGGGGAGGAGGTAATAAAATCGACTAACGAAGGGAAAAAGGGTCTTTCCTTATGAACAGCGTAGTGTTTTTCCGCTAATTCGCTAGAAACCTGCATCATTTTCAACCCAACCAGCGTAAAACCTTTAGTTTCAAAGCGTTGAATAATTTCCCCCACCAGATTGCGCTGCACACCGTCGGGTTTAATCATTAAGAAAGTGCGTTCCATACTGCCTCTTAAAATTTAGTCATCGAAAAATTGCGTCCGAAACCCAGATTAACCCGGAATGGCATCCTAGAGAATGGCAGAGTTTTCGCTTAAATTGCTGAGTTAGCTTGCTGTCCGATTTAGGGGTTGCGGCAAAAAGTTTTTCGTGGGTGTAGGGTGTGGGGTGTAGGGTTTTAGGGATTTTCAGGTGGTCAATTACCTAATTTTCAGGGAAAAAGTCCCGGAATTTTCCCCCCGATCACTCCCATCGCTGGCACTTTTGGATTGACAAAAAGTCTAAAAGTCTTATCGAACAATGTTTTTATATTTATTCAGCAACCTCTAATTAATCTTCTATTAATATAACTTCGGTTGACGGAATTGATAAACATCAGCGATCACCTCTACCAAACCATTAGCAACGGATTCTAATAATCGATCGCCTTTTTCTTTACTTGCATTAGTAGCATCTCCCATCACTCCACTTTTAGTTAATTCCTTAGTTAACCAAGCAAAGGGTAATTTTCCCTCCATAGTTAACAAACTATTTTCTGGCAAACCTTGAGGATATTCTCGGACGGCCCGCTCAATTTTTACCTGTTCTGGCAGTAATGATAACATAATGCTAGTTTCCACATCTCCTGCATGAATACCGTATGCTAATTCATATTCCGAGAATAATGCAGCCGCATTGTGGGGAACTCGCCAAGTGAAAAAAGGAAATACTAAAAAATCGGGATATTGTTGATGAATATCCCTAGCGGCAATTTCCATAACTTGCGGTTGCCCGCCGTGGGAGTTCATTAATACTAACTTGCGAAAACCCGAACGATAGAGACTTTCAGCTATCTCTTGAATGAGGGTTAATAAGGTTGCTGCCGAGAGGGTAATCGTGCCGGGGAAAGACCAATGTTCGTTAGATTTTCCGTAGTAGAGACAGGGTAAAGCGAAAGCGGCGATGTTTGTATCTAATTTCTCGAAAGCTTTGCCTAAAACCCCTAAACTAATGGCAGCATCGACGGCAATAGGTAGATGGGGTCCGTGTTGTTCGATCGCACCGATGGGTTGAATAATTACCACATTTTCCTTATCCGGCATTGAATCTATATCTGTCCAAGTAAGATAGGGAAAATAACGATGTGGGGGAATAAAACCGTGCATCATAATTTTATTGGGGGTGAGGGATTATGGTTAGAGGAAAAATTACTGTTTATGTTGTAATTTTATCACTAATTCTTGGCAAGGTTGCCAATCGTCTTTATATAGCATTTATCTTAATGGTGAGGTACGAAGTCTCTGGTTTTAGGGAACAGGCAACAGTAGCCAGTCGTCTGGGGATGATACCAAATTAGGTTACACTTCATCTTTATGAGAGCGGAATTTCCGTTCTGCTTGATTTTCTCGGAATACTGAACAGTCGCTTTGTCAATGCGGGTCGTCTGAAAAGAGCCGGTCAAGAATCTCTCAGTCACGAAACCATCTATCAAATGATCTATCAGAACTATCGAGATTGTGGAGAGCATCAAGAATACCTAGGCGGCCAGACGAGGAAAAAGAAAGAGTCGAAGCGGGGGGAAAAGTAAAAGTAAGCGTGGCGCGATTCCGGAGCGTGGCAGGATTGGCCAAGAACAAAACCGCATCGGAAATCAACCCTTGTCACCGAAAAACTTTTCCAAGAGATTCCCCCTGACAAAAGAAAAACCGACCCTTGTGACAAGGTCAAAAAATTTTGTGGACATCAAGAGTCTCGTGAAGAAACTAGGAGCAGATTTTTATTTTACTACTCCTTATCATTCTTGGGAAAGAGGATTAAACGCAGGGTAAGAGTATCTTAAATCCTTGACAAAATGAACTTTATCTGGTTTTCTTCCCCATACCCCACACCCCAAAAAACTTTTTGCCGCAAACCCTATGTAACCCTAAAGTTTTATTTACCTTCTCCTACTACAGATTGATAAAATCTTTCTAGACTTTCTACAGAGGTTCGATCGTTAAATACTGTATCGATATTCACTTTAGTATAATCTTTGATTGTTTGTCGCCATTGATTATCTAAACCTAAACGGATAGCAATTTCAATATAGTGATTTTTATCCGTAGCAATTGTCTCGGTTATGCCTAATTTTTTCAAGATAGCATAGGAATGTCGTCCGCGCATAAATTCCCCCGGACAGGTAACCACTGGCAGCTGACAGGCAATGGCTTCGAGGGTGGTATTTCCTCCCGACCAACTTAAGTTATCTAAATAGATGTCTGCTAATAAATTAAGCTGAAAATAATCATTTTGTTCTAGCTGTGGCATCATTACCCCGTAATCTTGCCAATTGAGTCCATACTTATTAAAAGCTTGACTTAATCTCGACTGAAAGCAATGGGTCACAAATTCGCTACGATGGCAGATAAAAATAAATTGGCTGTTGGGAACTTGTCGAGCAATTCTAGGAAAAATTTCGTCATTTTCTGGCAGATATTTAAATAAACTTTGACAGTTTAAGTAAATGATTTTATCCTCGGCTAATCCCATCTCTAAACGAGTTTTTCTCTGGGGAGGAAGGGAAGGTTTGGGATAGGCAATACCTAAATTAGATAAGCGAATTAATTTTTCACTGTAGTGATTATCTCCCTCCGGGGGTTCCATTAATTCACTGGAGATAAAATAATCAATGGTTGGTAATCCTGAGGTGATTGGATGTCCCCAAGTTACACATTGTACTGGAGCTAAACGCAATCCTGCTAGTTGGGTAGTACGAGCATCCATACCAATATCTAAATAAACCAGAATATGTAACTGATTATCTAAAATATGTTGGGCAATTATTTCCATATTAACTACATTATCAAACTGATAAAAATAATCACTTTGCTCTTGATATTCTCTCGTAAACTTATCGAAGGTGTTATTAATATCTATTCCATAACAATAAATTTCAAATTGTTCTCGATTTCGCCACTGCAACCATCCTTGAAACAGTTTCGCTACCGTGTGATGACGCAAGTGAGCAGAAATATAGCCAAGGCGAATTTTTCCCGTAGGCATGGTTAGGTTTTTCACCCAATTAGGAAAGTTAACCGAGGCTATTTTATAAACTAATTTCCCATATTTTTTTTGTACTTCTAAATCATTTTTAGCCTGATATTGAAGATAAAAATTAGTTCTTAATCCAATACTTTTCCAAGCATCCTGTTGTTGATTAGTAGAGGTTAAATCAAGATTGGACAAGATATTATCTAACCGTTTCTCGTAGTTTGATCGATATAGCATAATATCTGCTTGAGTTGGGTAAACTATCGGCATTAACCGCATTAATTCTAACTTCAGAGATAGGTGATCGGGAAGATACTCTAAAGCTGATTTAGTTGCTTGAATTGCTACCTCGATCGGATAATTATTTTGTAGTAACCAAATTAGGCGCAAATGTAAATCAATATTTTTTGGATGATAGCTAATACCTTTTTTATACACTTCCAAAGCTTGTTTTTCTTCTTTGAGAATGAGATGGCAATGGGCGCAATTTAAATAAAAGTTGCTATCTTCTATTTTAATTACTAATAATTTTTGATAATAGTTTAGTGCTAACCGATAGAGTTTTCTTTGATAAAAATAATCACCTGAGTAAATATCGGCAATTTGTTGGTCAGCTTGCAGGATTTCCCAAAGGGAGAGATTTTGACTAATTTCTCGTCTATCTCCTGCCAGTTGTTGGGCAGTTTTATAAGCATTTTTTGCTTCTGTCCAAGCTTGTTTAACTAAATAGACATTGCCTAAATTGATATAAAAAGGATAAAAATCCGCTTGGCTATTAATTCCCTGCTGATAGAATTTTTCGGCTGACTCTAGCTGACCTAATTGATAAAATAAATTACCCAGTTTATTATAAGCATCGACAAAATTAGCATTGAGATCGATCGCTTTCTGATAAGCTGATAAAGCTATATCTAAACGTGATTGTTTTTCTAGCACCCTAGCCATGGTATAATGATATAAGGCTTGATTTTCCTCTAATTCTATGGCTCGTGCTAAACAGTTAAAAGATTCTGTTAGTCGGTTAATTATATAGTATAAGTATCCTAAATCGTGCCAGATGTAAGCTAATTGTTCACGCCAAGATAAAATTCTTAAGTAAAAGTCCTCAGCTAAAGTATATTCTTGCCGATTAATTGCCTCTTGCACCTCTTGAAGACAGGAGTTTATCACCGTCAGGGCATAATTTTCTATTTCTTCATCCCCTTCTATTTCTTCTAATTCTAGCCACTGGAGATAGATTAATTTAGCTTTGGCAAACTGCCAGCAATCGAGATTTCTAATTATCTCTTTTTTGAGGAGCATAATTAAATCTTGACTAGACTCTGATTGTAATAGCCAAAATAACCAAATTTCTTGCGCTGTTGCTTGCTGCTCTAGCAGCAGATAAGCTAATCCCAGATAGGGATAATAATCAGTCACTTGCGGATGAACCGCGAGTGCTTGTTGACAAAATAACAATAATTGATTATAGTCTCCCGATGCTAACATTAACTCGATCGCTTGTTGGTTATCACTGTTGATCATTATCTTTGACTCTCGTTGCTCTAATTCCACAATACCCTCGATCGAGCTTCCGGGTAACATCTTGGACTTATTGAACTTAACTAGCGATAGATTCGAGGATTTATTGGCTCTATTAAGGCAGAAAATCCTTATTCTACCCTGATTTTCCACTATCTACCGCCCTAGCCGGACAAATAATTTCTCGTGCAGATAAGAATTATTCTCAATAGCTGTATAATGGGAAAAGACAAGCCAAGAATCTAGCAATGAACGATAAAATAACTCGTAGAGTCTTTCTAGGTGCAGGAACAGCCACCTTAGCGGTAGCAGTGGGTCAATTAGGGAAAATAAACGAAGTTTCCGCCCAAACTAAACAATTAAACCTCTATTCCTCCCGTCACTACAACACCGACCGACGATTGTATGACAACTTCACCCGACAAACGGGAATAAAAATTAACCTCGTGGAAGGGGAAGCAGACCCATTAATCGAACGGATTAAAAGCGAAGGCAGCAATAGTCCTGCCGATATACTCCTGACGGTAGATGCGGGGAGACTATGGCGCGCCGACCAACAGGGAATTTTTGCCCCCGTCAATTCCCGCATTCTCACCCAAAGAATTCCTGCTAATTTGCGTCACCCCAAAGGTCACTGGTTTGGGTTTAGTAAACGCTTGCGGGTAATTATGTACAACAAAGACAGAGTTAACCCCAGAGAAATCGATTCCTATGCAGATTTAACCAATCCCAAATGGAAAGGAAAAGTCGTCACCCGGTCATCCAGTAACATCTATAGTCAATCTTTTACCGCTTGGTTAATCGACATCCAAGGGGAAACGGCCGCAGAAAAATGGTGTCGGGGATTAGTGGCTAATTTTGCCCGTCCACCCCAGGGTAATGATAAGGCACAAATCGAAGCTGTAGCCGCAGGAATTGCCGATTTAGCCCTAGCTAACACCTATTACTTAGCGGGGTATGCCGAAGAAAAAGACCCCGCTAAACGGGCAATTTATGACCAAGTAGGCGTAATTTTCCCCGACCAAGCAGGCCGCGGCGCTCACGTTAATATTAGCGGTGGTGGTTTAATTAAAACCGCTCCCAATCGGGAATCGGCAATTAAATTTTTAGAGTATCTTTCTAGCAATGAAGCACAGAACTTTTTTGCTAAGGGTAATCGAGAATATCCCGTCGTTCCAGGGGTTGCTTTAGACCCTTTCCTGGCAAAACTCGGACGCGGGAAAGAAGATACCGTTAGCGTGGCTAATTATGGTCCTAATTTAGCCAAAGCAGTACAGGTAATGAATCGCGCCGGTTGGAAATAAGTTATCAGTTATCAGTTATCAGTTATCAGTTATCAGTGGGAATTATGAATTAGGAAGTTAGGAGCAGGGAGCAAAAAGCTCATGGCTGATAGCTAAAAGCTGATTTAAGATATGAATCTTCTTGTGTGTGGTTTTTAAAACCCAGAACCAAAATAACTTTTGGATACGATGCACACTTGGCATTCATACCTCGATTCAGCAACGCCACTGATGACTGATTACTATTCACTGATGATTGCTATGTTAAGGCAATTGAAATAAAACCGAGAGATTATTAGCTGGCATAGGAATTACTTCTAACAATTGTAAACCTCGATCGCTCGCTTCTTGCACCACATCTTCTAAATTCCTAACTCCCCAAGCAGAGTTTTGAGAACGGAGAGAAAAATCAAAGCTTTCGTTACTAGGAGAAGTATGTTTTCCCTGTCGTTTATAGGGACCATAAAGATAGAGAATTCCCCCCGAACTGAGAATGCGACTCGCTCCCGTCATTAAAGCTAAACAAGCGGACCAAGGAGCGATATGAATCATATTAATATTAACAATGGCATTAATAACGATATTTTCCGTCTCTACAGCCCAAACTGACTGATGAACATCGATAAATAGGGGGCGATCGAGATTAGAACTAGGACAATAATCGCACCAACTGCGAATACTATCTAGAGCCAGAGGGTTACAATCCGAGGGAATCCAACGACAAGGAGCAAGACGAGGAGCAAAAAAAACAGCGTGTTCACCCGTGCCGCTAGATATTTCTAAGATATTCCCAGTCTTCGGTAAAAATTGGCTGATAACTTCTAAAATCGGCTGACGATTGCGTTCTGTTGCTGGAGCGTATTGACGTAAATCAGACATAATTAGGGTTTGCGGCAAAAAGTTTTTCGGTGGGGGTTGGGGGTTGGGGGATGGGGGATGGGGGATGGGGGATGGGGGATGGGTTTTACCGATTTTCAGGTGGTCAACTACCTAATTTTCAGGGAAAAAGTACCTGAATTTTCCCCCTGATCACTCCCATGCCTGGTACTTTTTGATTGACAAAAAGTCTA
>NZ_JADBTZ010000259.1:0-8827 GCF_020245885.1 Microcystis sp. M165S2
TCAGTCTGTAGAGCGACCATAAGACCAGAACAGAGTAAATCTGTTAAGGCAGGTGCGAAACCCCGCAAGGGAAAGAAGCAGAAACCTAAATCGTGAGGTTTGGGAATCACCGTCCGTTTACGGCGGTGAGGATGTCAAAACGACAAATTAATAGTAACTGCCAGATTTGCGATGATGGATGGCGGTTAAACCCGGGTGTAAAACCTTGCCTTTTTCTGCGATCGCATAAAGCAGCCAATGATCACCGCACTCCATTCGTTGTTCTACCCGACATTCCAGATAAGCGAGCGCTTCGGCCAAAATCGGCCCACCGTTCTCAGCTTTAGTGGTTTCGATATTAGCAAAACGATCCTCTCCGGGGGCAAAAGGTTTAAGAAAATGCTTCATTAAAGCCAAATGTTGACCTTCTTGGAGGATATTAAGGACAAAAGGCGTACCGCTATAAAGCAGAGACTCGATCGCTCGTTCTTTCGCCACGGCAATAGTCAATCCGGGGGGTGTAAACGTCGCTTGCGACACCCAAGAGGCTAACATGGCGCCGCGCAATTCCCCCAATTCGCAGGTGACGATACAGAGAGAACCCACCAAACGTCCGAGAGCTTGCGATCGCCGATCGCTTTGGGATTGGTTAACATTAGTTTTCGGTTGTCTGCTTTTGCGAGCTTTTTTGACTGCTTGAGCGAAATCGGTTCCCGCTTCCTCACAGGTCTTTAAAATTGCCTCCGTGGGTTTAAATTTAACCCGAATTGGCTCAAAACCGAAGCGATAACCGCCATCCCGGAATTTACCTTCCAAAAGATCGATCGCTTCTCCACTCCAACCGTAGGAACCAAAAACCCCCACCAGCTTGCTTTTATCGCCATTTGCTAGGGTAATCCCCAAGGCGGTTTGGATAGGAGTCGGTGCGTGTCCTCCCAAAGTGGGGGAACCAAAGATCAAACCGACACTTTTTTCGATCGCCGTTTTGATCTCGTCTGGTTCGGCGGACTCGGCATTAATCGCCGTGACTGCTACTCCCGCTTTCGTGATCCCCATGGCGATCGCTTGAGCGAGGGTGGCGGTGTTGCCGTAGGCACTAGCATAAATCAGGGCGATTGTCAACTCTTGGGACTTTTGTACTGCTAACCATTGTTGATAGGAAAGGGTCAATTCGTGCATCCCGTAACGTACCAGAGGACCGTGACCAACGGCATAAAATAAGGGCGATTTAGGGGCTAATTTCTCCAAAGCGTTGCTAATTTGGCTGGCATAGGGAGCCATCAGACAATCGAAATAATAACGCCGATCTTCGTTATAAACGCTCCAACCCTCATCAAAAATTTGGTCGCCACAAACGTGCGCCCCGAATAATTTATCGGTGTAGAGAATATCAGTTTTGCTGTCGTAGGTACAGAGTTGATCGGGAAATCTGGGGTTAGGAGTGGGGATAAATTCTAATTGATGGTTTGCTCCTAAATTTAATATTTCTTCCCCCTTGACAACGAAGAGATTTAATGCTTCGGTTTCGAGAATTTTTTTCAGGGAAATTGCCCCCGGATTAGAACAAACAAAAGTGACTTGAGGAGCGATTTCTAAAAGTGCCTTGAGGGTAACGGCACGATTGGGGTTAACGTGACCGAGAATAATATAATCAATGGTTTTCGGATCGATTCTTTTAGTTAAAGCCTCTAAAAATATAGCCGAGAATGATTCCCCCGGTGGATCAAAAAGAGCGACTTTTTCACTTTTAATCAAATAACTATTGGCAGTGGTTCCCTTTTGTAATCCGTATTCAATCTCGAATTTTAACCGGTCCCAAGTGCGGGAACGAAAGACAAAAGTATCGACGGCGATTGGTGCTACTTGTACATCTCTCGGTTTGACAATTGCATTATTCATAATCTTAGTTACCAGTTATCAGTTAAGTAGTCAATTAGTTAAGCGGCAACTTGAGGCTGTGATCATTTTTTACTAGGCAAGTTTGGCATCAAAGTCAACACTTGATTTTTGACTAAATACAGCCTTTTATCGCTAGGGACGAGTGGGGAAATTTATAGGTTATCTTGCCAGCCGGAAGGACATCAATATCTAAAGTACACTATCTCTGGGAATAAACCTAGCTTCTAGCAATTTGCTCGCGAGTAACGATACTCCTCTGGGGGGATTTGCCAGTCTATTGAGAAATTCTAAAGGGAACGTGATCCCCAGAAGCGAGGTGCTAGTCTGAGGAAAACCCTGCTCTCTCCCTATCAGGCAAAGTTTTTATGAGCTATCAGCACTCGTCTTTTGACTGCACTAGCGCCAATTTTGAGAAAGCCGCTTTGACTCATTTTCGCGCTCTTGTGGCTTTTTTACCGGATAATTGCCGTGTTTACCGACAAACCTGGGAATTCTCTACGGTTCTCTGTCTCGATTTTCTAGCTTGTTTGGAGGGACTAGCAATCACCCGTCAAAATTTCGCCCATCTAGTTAATGTGGCACAAGAACTGAGTTTAGGTCAAGCAATCATTTTGAAAGTAGGCAATAAAATCGTTGAGTGGCATCGTTTAAGCTAAGATTTCAATTTTCGACAATCCCAACAGTCTAGAAAAAAATCGGCTCTCTCTGTTCTTTCTGTCTCTGTGGTTTATCTTTAACGCTGCTGACATAACCCAATAAAAATGTAGATTGTCGGCTATTCTAGAACTGTTTGAGTCTAGAAAAAGCCCCGATAATTTGACCAAGGCTAATACCACCATCATTAGTGGGAACAGTTTGCTGCCAGTAGGGTTGAAATCCCGAAGCTTGTAAGCGATTAATTGTTCTTTCCGTCAGATAACGATTTTGAAAACAGCCTCCCGTCAGGAGAATTTTTTCTCTACCTATTTTATGAGCAATTTCTACAATAATCTCACTTAAACTATTATGAAATTTAGCAGCAATTATGCCGATTTGTCCTTGTTTTTCTAAATCCTCAACAACTCCTAAAATTATCTGATTCCAATCAATAACTATGGGTGAGTCGGCGGACAAAGAAAAATTGTAATATTCCTCCGTTTTAATGCTCTCAAGGGCAAATTCTAATTGCATTGCTGCTTGTCCCTCAAAACTTAATTGATAACATAAACCTAGAATCGCCGCCACACCATCAAACAAACGCCCGACACTAGAAGTTAAAGGACAATTAATTTTTTTTGTTAACATTTGCCTAAAAATCGACCATTCCTGTTCACTAAAAGCTGATTTTATCCTAGCCGTATTTTCCATAACTTCTAGTAATCCTAAAGCCACTCGTCTGGGTTCTTTAACTGCTTTTTCTCCTCCTGGTAATGGCCAGGGTTTAAAATGGGCGACTCGCTGCCAAGAATCGGCAGTGATATAGATAAATTCTCCCCCCCAAATTGTGCCGTCTAAACCGTATCCTGTTCCATCCCAAGCAACCCCTAAAACCGGAGGTTGTAGCTGATGTTCTGCCATGCAGGATAAAACGTGAGCGTAATGGTGTTGAATGGGAATAACGGGTAAATTTAAACTATAAGCGTACTTGGTCGCTAGATATTCAGGATGGGCATCACAGGCAATAATTTCTGGTACAAACTCGTATAATTTTTTTAAACTATCGAGAATATTTTCAAAATGATTGACAGCATTAACCGTATCTAAATCGCCGATATGTTGACTGATAAAAACTTGATTTTTTTGATAGATAGCCACGGTATTTTTAAAATAACTTCCCACGGCCAGAATCGGAGGAAAATCTCCATCATTAACTTTAACGGGAAAGGGAGCATATCCCCGCGCCCGCCGCAAAATCATCGCTTTTCCCGCCATTTCCCTGATAATAGAGTCATCCACTGGTCGAACAATGGGACGATTATGAACTAGAAAAAAATCGGCGATTGTTCCCAATTTTTCTAAAGCTTCTTTTTCCTCAATACAGATAGGTTCATCGGCTAGATTACCACTGGTTGCTACAATAGGAAAGCCTAATTCTGCTAATAAAAGATGATGTAGGGGAGTATAGGGTAACATGACTCCTAGATAGGGATTACCCGGAGAAACCGAAGGAGAAAGATAATTTTTTCTTTGTTTAATCAGGACAATTGCCGCTGCAGGAGACTGCAATAATTGCGATTCTAAAGAAGATACATAACCATGCTTTTTCACTAACTCAAGATTAGGATACATCACGGCAAAAGGCTTATCCGGTCGCTGTTTACGTTGTCGCAATTTTTGCACTGCTTCCGTATTTCTCGCATCGACAACTAGGTGAAATCCTCCTAATCCTTTGACCGCTATAATTTTTCCCTGTTTAATTGCTCTAGCAGTAGCGATTAAAGCTTGATCTTTTTCCGCTAATACAGAGCCTTGACTATCTAAAAGACTAATTTGGGGTCCGCAGCGAGGACAGGCATTCGGTTGGGCATGAAAACGGCGATCCAGAGGGTTTTCGTATTCCCTTTGACATTCGGGACACTGATTAAAACCCCTCATAGTTGTGGCACTGCGATCATAGGGCAAACTCTCGATAATACTGTAGCGAGGACCGCAGTTAGTGCAGTTAGTAAAAGGATAGCGATAACGACGATTATTCGGGTCAAAAATATCGGCTAAACAATCGGGACAAGTGGCTAAATCGGGCAGAACAATTGTATTTTTTTCACCGCCGATGCTAGGACGTATGCTAAAGTTTTGATAACCGACGGGATTTAACCATTGAGTCTCAATATTTTCAATTAGCGATCGAGGTGGTTTTTCTAAAGATAATCGAGTCAAAAAAGTTTCTAGTTTGTCTCGATTGCCCTCGACTTCAATAAAAACTCCCGCTGCTGTGTTATTCACCCAACCGGCTAAGTTTAATTCCGTTGCTAATCGATAAACAAAAGGACGAAAACCGACCCCTTGTACTGCTCCGCGCACAATTAAAGCTAATCGCTGATCGGATTGATTGATCTGATTATTCATAAAAATTTAACGGGGAAATCATCAAATTCATCCCTGATTACTTTTCCCGTTATACTAAACTTTCACTAATCACCCGACAGCATTCTTCCACACTGGCCCTTTTTTCCATAGCTATCACTAAAGCTTGATAGGCAGTCTGTTGTTTTTCTAAAAGAGTTTTTGCCTGTAATAAACTCCAGCGCTCTTTTTGGGCATAATTATTCTCGGAAACCCCCGCTAATTTTAAGGCCGATTGCAGATAAAATCGATCGCTTTCTCCCCCTTCCGCTTTACCATAAACTAAGGTTTCGGCAGCAATTCCCGCCATCCACACCGTAGAAATTCGCTCTAAAAAAGCAGGAAAATCGCTAAAATTCTTGACTTTTTGCTCTAAATCTGCTAGGTCAAATTGAACACCGCCGACTCCCTCCTGGCCTTGACGAAAGGCTTCCCAAGCGGTCAAACTATAACCAGCGATCGGAATGCCTAAAATATAAGCGGTGAGAAAATGTCCGGCTTCGTGGTGAATAACTCTTTGACGGTGTTTACTAGGAGAAAGAGCATCCAGTAGCAAAGTCACGCCCCGGTTATTAAAGGTGAGAGTATCAACGGTAACTAATCCCAAGAGGCTAAGAGTAGCCAAAGCGGGAACAAAAGGCGAAATAGACAGCAAAGGACTGACAAACACGGAAAGAGTGATCGAAAAAACGGTAATCGCGATCAGATTTAAAGCTGTCTGTTCCATAAAAATTGATAAAAATATACAAATGCTTAATACTATGTTACATTCCCTAGTTTTATTTTCCCCGAATTAACCAACCAATTGCCCCACCCACAAAAGCAGTCACAATCGATATACCGATCTGTTTCCAGTTTTTTACCTCGCCAATTTTTTCAGCTAAATCGGGAATTTTTCCCACGGATACCTCGATCAGTTTCACTCTTTCATTTAAACCCGTGATTTTTGCGTCTAAAGTCCTGATTTCTCCCTTAATTTCCGTCTGTCCTATCTCCAAGACCTGAATTTCTCTTTTGATCTCTCCGACACTATTCTCGATCGCTTTTTGTCCACTCTCCAAAGAGGTTAAACGAGTTTCGATCGCTTTTTGTCCACTGATAATCAAATCTTCTAACCTTTTTAGGTCATTTTCCGTAAAAGCCGTCATCAGCTAAACTCCTAATAGATTAATTTTTTCTCGTCTTGAGATTGGGTCGATCGTTGACTAATTTAATTATGGAGTCAAAATCAAACTGTTACCCATTGATAGTTCTAGGTTCGACGCGGCAATAGGGATTTAGGGTGATAGGGAAATTTCAGCTAAATCCCCCACCTCCCCACTTCCCCTTTACCATAAATAAACATTATTGTTTGCCTGTATGGATAACTTTTATTGATGAATATTGATCGCACTATGCAAGAGGCAATAGGGATTTAGGGTGATAGGGAAATTTCCAGCTAAATCCCCCACCTCCCCATCTCTCCTTTACCATAAATAAACATTATTGTTTGCCTGTATGGATAACTTTTATTGATGAATATTGATCGCACTATCCAACTAGCTCATCAATTAGCGGACGCTTCTGGAGAGATTATCCGGCGCTATTTTCGGCAGCCCCATCTAGAAACCGAGACAAAACTCGATCAAGTTTCCTCAATAGTAACAATCGCCGATCAAGAAGCTGAGGAGGCGATGGTGGCGATTATTCGGCGAGAATTACCCGAAGATGGGGTTATTCGGGAAGAAGGAGCCAATATTCCCGCCCAAAGTGGTCGTTATTGGGTGTTGGATCCGATCGATGGAACATCCTCTTTTGTCAAGGGATTACCGATTTTTGGGACTTTAATCGGCCTAGTGGCAGAAAATCAACCGATTTTAGGAATTGTCGATCAACCGATTTTAGGCGATCGCTGGTTAGGAGTGAAGGGAAAAGCGAGTCTTTATAATAACCGGATGATTGTTAATCCCTACCGTCAAGATCGGGAACTTGTCTTAAAAAATGCCTGTTTAGCCTCCACCACTCCCTTAATGTTTATCACAGAACGACAACAAGCGATCGCTCGTCAGCTGCAAACCGTCTGTAAACGTACCGCTTTTGGGGGTGATTGTTATAACTATATGATGTTAGCCACTGGCTGCACTGCCATGCCGATGGTAATCCTAGAATCAGACCTGAAATACTACGATTTTTGTGCTTTAATCCCGATTATTGAAGGTGCGGGCGGAATAATTAGCGATTGGTCAGGTAATCCCCTACAAGCTGATTCTAGCGAAGTTTTAGCCGTCTCTAATTCTGGTTTATGGCGGCAGGTTTTAGAACAAATCAGCAGAGTGGGTTAGTGCGAATAGCAAGATAATCAGGGTTTGCGGCAAAAAGTTTTTCGTGGGGGTAGGGTATGGGGTGTGGGGTGTAGGGTGTAGGGTTTTACCGATTTTCAGGTGGTCAATTACCTAATTTTCAGGGAAAAAGTCCCGGAATTTTCCCCCCGATCACCCCCATATTCGGTACTTCTTGATTGACAAAAAGTCTAAAAGTCTTACCCAACAAGGTTTTTAGATTTATTCAGCAAGCTCTAATTAGTCAACAGCTAACCCACCCCCGCGGCAATTAAACGGTGACTAATTGAGGTTGGGGACGTTTGCTGTTACGGATACCTTCGATCGCCGTCGCGTAATCGGGGGCATTAAATACCGCCGAACCTGCTACAATCGCATTAGCACCCGCTTCGAGAACTTGCCAAGTATTAGCCGGTTTTAAGCCGCCATCCACTTCAATCCAGGGATCCAAGCCTCTTTCATCGCACATTTGGCGTAATTGACGGATTTTGGGGACAACTTCCGGGATAAAACTCTGGCCACCAAAACCGGGGTTAACGCTCATAATTAAGACTAAATCGCACAAATGCAGCACATATTCGATTAAATCTAGGGGAGTGGAGGGATTTAATACCACACCCGCTTGTTTGCCGAGTTCGCGGATTTGGCAAAGAGTACGATGGAGGTGGGGAGAAGCATTATGTTCAGCGTGAACAGAAATAATGTCAGCACCCGCTTTCGCAAAGTCAGCCACATATTTTTCCGGTTCCACGATCATTAAATGCACATCTAAAGGTTTTTTCGTATAGGGACGAATAGCGGAGACAATCAGGGGTCCAATGGTGATATTCGGGACAAAACGACCATCCATCACATCAACGTGAATCCAATCGGCTCCTGCCTTATCCACAGCCTCGATATCGGCTCCTAATTTACTAAAATCCGCCGATAGGATCGAGGGAGAGACAACGATCGACTTCGAGCTTCCGTTTTGGGTCATGGCTAACTATAGAATTTCGTGTTTATATTTTCGTAACAATCTTATCAGCAATCAGTGATCAGTGATCACTAATCGGATTTGAGTTTTCAGTCGGGGTAATCCCACGGCATTTTGTATAAATTGTAACAGACAAAAATTTCTGATTGTTGTATAGCAATAACCGCTACTGACAATCAAGGATTTCTACTCTAAAATGAAAGATATTGCCATCCCTTTTAGGGAATTTATTAGAAACTTGAGGTATATAAGTGTGACATAATCACCGTTTCGCATTTAACCTTCATCGAAAATTTGGGTCTGAAACCCCGTCGTTCTACGACGGCTTTACCGTTAAATATTAGCACATTTACGGAATATATGCTAAAATGTGAGACATGGAAAAAGCCTATTCGTTTCGATTTTACCCCACACCAGAACAAGAGTCGCTATTGCGGCGCACCTTGGGCTGTGTAAGATTGGTTTACAACAAAGCTCTCCATCTCAGAACACAAGCATGGTATGAAAGACAAGAAAGAGTAGGATATACTGAAACTTCTTCAATGCTAACCGATTGGAAAAAGCAAGAAGAATTAGACTTTCTCAATGAAGTAAGCTGTGTACCTTTGCAACA
>NZ_JADBTZ010000026.1:0-2896 GCF_020245885.1 Microcystis sp. M165S2
CACTTTTTCTCGGTCAATGATGACAATAAGTTATAGCTTAGAAGCTAATCAACAACTAAAGCTTATGCTTGTAGCTAAGTGAAATCATTGATTAAGAGACCTGTGCTTTTCAATAACTTTTTCAGCAGACCCTAAGTAGGTAGGCGTTAAAAATTATCAGACACCCTCCTTATTAAGGGGGGATCCCCCCGCCTATCGGCACCCCCCTTATCAAGGGGGGCAGGGGGGATCGAACCTAAAATCTATTTTTAATTTAATTATAACCAGCTACTTAATTCATCATTCATAATTCATCATTCATAATTCATAATTCCCATGTAGTCTTAACGGGTTACTCCATCCACCACCGGACGGACATCGCTGCCCTCAAAATAGCCGGGGTTGCCTGTCCAATTGAAATCCGAGACGCGGATGTTGAGTATTCCCAACTGCAGCACAGGGTTATAGCGCAAAATTAAACTATAGGTGCGACGACTCCATTCGAGAAAATATTCTGTACTGATTTCCTTGGCTTGATCGATACTGTAAATACTCTGGAAACCCACACGAATCGGACCATATACCTGTTGAGTTATACCATAGGACATTGTTTGTTGATCAACAAAGCGATCGAAGAAAAAGGGTGATTGTCCGTTAACTAAACCCTGACTAAAACTGATATTAAACCCAGTATAGTCGAAGAAATTGCGGGAAAAACGCCCAAACTGCCCTAATAATCCCACGGTTCCAGTGACGGAATTTTGCGTCTCTCCATTAGTGTAATAACTGGTGACACCAGTTACACCAGTGACAATAGCAATATAGGGTTGAACGGGAAGAGGAGAAAATCTTAAACCTTGGTCGGGAGTCGGTGGTAAAGTAAGGGCAGACCAGAGTAAAAAACTGCGATTGAGAGAGACAGCACCCTGAAAACGGCTTAAATTAGTGACATTATCCGTTGCATTGGCCGCTAAGAGATTACTGCGATCGGTGGGTGCGTTGATATTCTGAACAGAAGCTTGATAACTGAGTCTAATATCCGTATTCGGGACGACAATCACAGGTGAGGTCAAAATTGACCCAAAACTGCTATTAACCGTCTGAAACCCCAAAGAACCGTTAAAAAGACGCTCGCGATAATTGTACTCCACATTGAGCAGATAGGGATCCTGCAACTGTCCGATCGTCTGTTGAAAGCGAATTTTAGAACGAACACTATTTTCGATCTGTTCCAAATCCAAATTAGAAAAAGAAGCTGTCGCTTGCAAAAACGAGCGCTCGCCAAAATTAGTGGCAAAATTGCCCAATAAACCAAAAGCTTTCGGACTAAGGGCCGAAACTTCCCCACCTCCGGGGTTAGCTGAGGGAAAAGCATCGGGATTAAGGACTTTTTGAATTAAATATTGCGGTGTCAACTCAAAAATAGTCTTCGGTGTCTCCACTAAAGTTAGGGGACTTTCTACGAAAAATCCGCCCCGATCCTCCCCATCATAGCCCGGAGCAATTAAAAAAGGACGACGACGACGGCGATCGAACGTAAGACTATTAATAAAAGTGGGTGCCACTACCCGTTGATCGAAAACCAACTGGGAATTACTCATCCGCAACTCATTGGTAAAGGGGCCGGTACTGCGAAAAGTGGCGGAATTAGCCCGAACTTCCAATTCAGGGGGGGAAAAAGGGTCATTCGTCAGACGCACATTAGTGGCATTCCACACCTTACCATCAAAATTCAAGCGTTCGGCCTGAAAACGGACACGATTAATCGTTCCTCCCGAGGGACTACTAATATTCTGTCGATCGCGTCGACTGGGATCCTGTCCCCCGACGACAAATTGAAAACCCTCTCCCGTGGTAATTCTCTGCAAGGGTTGATTTAATGCCAAACGATCGGTTAGGGTTGCAAAAGAACTACCGGCCCCCACATCCGTGGGCAGCGTTTGTCCTAAATCCCTAGCGGTGCTGGGTTGAAAAATCTCCCCATTAGCATTAAATACCACACCGCTATCCTGGACGAAATAATACTCAAAGCGATCGCCGCGCAGGATCTGATCTCCCCGGGTTAGGATCACCTGGCCCTCCGCTACCGCTAACTTTTCGGGAAGATTAATCTGTAAGCGATCGGCCGTTAGTACACTTTGGGCAAAACGCAGGGTGACATTACCTCTAGCGGTGATAATCTGCCGATTTTGGTCAAATTCCTGCTCATCGGCCACCAATTCTAGAGGCCTTTCCTCTTCTGGATTAGCGGTCTGATCTAGACCGTTATTGAGGGAAATCAAGTATTCTTGGCTGGTTTTTTCGCCTTTTTTCCGCACTAATAGCCGAGTTGAGCCATTTTTCTGGTTAAGAGCCTTTTGATTTAATCCTGACACTATCTCGGTTTCGGGATGAATGGTGACATCAACGGCCGCGGGGGGTGGAGAATTCTGAATAGAAAGGGGTTTTCCTAAAGCTGCCGCATCACCTGCACTGCTAGGTAATGGTTTGAGGGGAATACCCTCATCGGGAACCAAGGGTTTTACCTCGACGGTTTCCGGGGGTGGAGTGACGGTGAGGGGAATAGAAACGCTCTCTTCTGAAAGCTTTTTTGCTTCTAGAGGTGCTGGGGTGACAGGGAGGGAAACTACAGACGTGGGACTATTTTCCGAAACTTGGCGCTCCTCCGTTTCCGGTTCAGCTACAGTATTAATCAGGGCAGGTGGTTCAACAGCTAAGAGAAAAAAAGACATGACTGCACGAGTCGGCGATCAAAATAGAGGACGAGCGAACCTCATTGACATCCTCGCCGCCCTAAAAGTGCGGCGATTCCTAAACCTCACGATTTAAGTTTCTGCTTCCACCACCGTCGCATACCACAGTTAAAAAACCATGTACTGTCTTACACAGAGTCCACAGACTTTCGCCCCATTTCAGA
>NZ_JADBTZ010000260.1:0-5100 GCF_020245885.1 Microcystis sp. M165S2
ACCGATTTTCAGGTGGTCAACTACCTAATTTTCAGGGAAAAAGTACCTGAATTTTCCCCCTGATCACTCCCATGCCTGGTACTTTTTGATTGACAAAAAGTCTAAAAGTCTTACCCAACAAGGTTTTTAGATTTATTCAGCCAACCCTAATTAGAGCTTGCTGAATAAATCTAATATTGAGTGAAAACCGAGACAATTTTCTGAGGACTTTTTTTACTGGTGGGAACCGGATCGGGGTCAATTTCTTCCCTAGCCACGCGGATTAAGAGGGCGGCTAAAAAGAGACTGGCTAAACTGGAACTGCCGCCATAACTAAAGAGAGGGAAAGGTAAGCCGGTAGTGGGTAAAGAACCAGTGGCCACACCGATATTTAACAGGGATTGACCGATTAAAATTACCATCGCCCCGATCGCCACTAATTTTTTGATGCGATGACGACATTTAACCGCCACGATCAGGGCGAGAGTAGCGTAGAGAAATAGCATGATTAACAGTAAAATACCGCCAATAAAACCAAATTCCTCGCCAAAGACAGCGAAAATAAAATCCGTATCCGGGAAGGGTAGATAAAATAATTTTTGTTGGGATAAACCGTAACCGCTGCCGGTGGTTCCGCCAGAACCGATCGCCAGTAAACTCTGCACTAATTGATAACCATCACCCCGGGGATCCTGCCAGGGGTTTAAGAAAGACAAAATCCGTTTTCTCTGGTATTCGCGGAAAGTAACACTAACCACGGCCATAGTTAAACCCAGTAAAGCGGTGCTGGTCATGTAGGATAAAGGCAGACCGGAGGCAAGAGCGATCAACCAGAGAGTTATACCGCAAAGAGCAGTGGTACTCAAGTTAGGTTGTAAGAGGATGCCCGCTAGAATTAGCCCAAAAATAGCGATCCAAGTTAATCGTTGATTGACATTTAAACGCGGCCAACCACCAAAAACCGCCGCCCCTTGCAGGACGAGAAACGGTTTCATAAATTCCGACGGTTGCAAGAGAATCGGCCCGATTTTAATCCAACGGGTGGCACCGTTGATATTAGTTCCCAAACCGGGGATAAGAGTGATCAAAATTAATCCTAAAACTAATAAAATCATCCAGGGTGCGATTTTGAGGAGTTTCTCGATCGGCAATCGCACCAGGAAATTAAAGCCGATTAAGCCAATCCAAAGCCAGATTAATTGGCGTATAAAATAGTATAGTCCGTTATCAAAGCGACTGTCAGCCAGAGCGTAGGAAGCGGAAAAAAGCACCACTAACCCGACTGACAGCCACAAAAAAGTCATCCAGCGCAATAATCGCGCTTCGGCTGACCAGTTTTTCACATCGGGGTCAAAAATAGGAATAATATATTGCCACACGGAGATTTTCGAGAAGAAGTATCTTGTACAGATTAACCGAAAAGACTCGGCTCGATCGCAGTTTGTTCCCCTATCCGACGGCTACTTGACCGATTAAACCCACATTTTCACCGTGCCATTCTAGGGTATCACCGATCGCCTGACCGTCGTGATAGGCAGCCAAGAGAATTTCCGCCGTTTTCCCCCAAACAATATTCCCCTGACGATCAAGGGAAATCATGCCCAGATCCCGACCATTAGTTTGGGATTCGCGCAGGGATTTCTCCGCGGCAGCGGCGAGGGAAAAACCATCGGTGACGCGAATGACCACCTTAGCGGCTAAACACTCATCGATAATATCTTCCCCGACCCCCGTACAGCTTACTCCTGCCCATGGATTCGCATAATTGCCGGCCGGCATGGCACTGTCACTAACGCGACCGATTCTTTCTAGTCCCTTACCCCCGGTAGAAGTTCCGGCGGCGATGTCTCCTTGCTGATCAAGGGCCACCACCCCGATAGTTCCCCGTTGCGCTGACGAGTCGGCGAATAAACGGGCCATTTTACGGTTAAAATTCGTCTTTCTTTCCTCCATCCATTCTTGAATCCGATAATCGGTGAGAGGATCATAGAGGGGAATTTGTAATTCTCTGGCCAGATCTGCCGCTCCAATTTCCGAGAGAATGCGATCCTCTTGACTTTGGAGAAATTGGGCTAGGCTAATGGGATTCTGTACCCGCGAGACGTTAATGACACCGCTTAAACGCTGGTGACGACCATCCATCAAGGCTGCACTCATTCGCACCTGACCGTCCGATTGCACCACCGAACCGGTCCCGGCATTAAATCGCGGTTCATCCTCCAGTAACATACATCCTTTTGTCACCGCCTCCACAGCACTAGCACCATTGTCAAGGAGGTTGTAAATATTCTTAACAATCCCCCGGAGAGAATCGCGGACTGATTCTAAACCACCTTTGTCCTCTAGGGAACTCGCTCCCCCATGAATAATTAACTTCGGATTTACTCTGGTCATTATTTTCCTCACATCACATTACCGATCGGATCTAAACTATCACGTTATCGCTACTGAGCTTCTCCAGTGCCGTCTTAACCTGTCAGTAGTTGGACAAAATTAAATTCACAGTCTCGAAAGGGGGAACGGGGAAAGGCAAGGGAAAAATTATCTGTAATTACTCGCCGTTGGCTCATTTCTGGAACCGAAAATTTGCTCAATTGCCTCAAATACGGTTTAGCCAACACATTGACCGTTCTCCTCAAAGCCTAATCAACAGCAGCGATCCTTAAAAAGAGGGCGAACGAGGGGACTCGAACCCCCGAGTGGTGGAACCACAATCCACTGCCTTAACCACTTGGCTACGCTCGCCTTACACATATCCACTATACCAGAAAACGAATCGTTGACAACAGGTTTTTTATCCTAATTCGGGCTATGGTTAGGGTAAGTGAGTGATGATTTGAGAGCTTATGAAATTGGCGCGGTTAGGGGGAATGGTGTTAGGAGTGGTTTTAGGGGGAATTGCGGGGATATTGCTGACAACTAACCCCAATCGTCAAGATTACGAACAATACGCTTCCCAGAGGCTAACTAGCTATCTTAAGGATAATGTCTGCGCTCGGGCGCAAGCTTCCATCGAGGTGCAGGCTCTCTTGCGGGGTTACTGTAAAATGTTGGTGGATACGGGTCATCCTTTTTTACAAGAAGCGATCGCAACTAACACCACTAGAAAGAATTTTGTCATTTTCAGCGTTTATCAAACGGAATTATGGTTCCCTCCCCCTTTACCTAGTTATCACTTCAGCACCGTCGGTTTTTTGAATAAATTATACATCTACGAAGCTTTAGAATTGTAGTCAGTTAACGGAGGCGGTCGGCAGGAGGCCGCTTTTGTAACGGGGATTTATGCCCCGCTCCAAAAACTTTTCGCCTTAAGGCGCGGTTTTAGACCCGATTTTTTCGATAAAGCACCAAACAGCCCCAAGGTGATCCTCCATTTTTTTATCGTCATTACAAGCAATAATTTCTAGACTATTCTCTAATAATCCTTTACCTCTCAATCGTTTAATAACTTCCTCTGGAGATTCTCCTAAATCAACAATTTTTGATCATACTTCTACCCAATTAATAATACTGATATAACACCTATTAATCAAGGCATTTTCTACAATTTCTGCTCTTGGTTCGTCTCTAAGATAAGCTAAAAAGGCAGCAGCATCTAACACAGATTTATTCACTTAAATACTCCTGTCTGCGTTCTTGAATAAGTTCATCTACTAAATTTCTATCAGGTGATTTATCTTTTAAGAAACCTCTTAATTTTTTAACTTGTTGTTTGAGACTAACTAACTGTAATGTACCATTATCTTCCAGAGTTAAGATTAATCTATCCCCAGATTCTAAATTAAGAATTTGTTGGATTTCTTGGGGTAAAGTTAAACGTCCTTCTAGTTCAATATCAAGTATGTATTGTTGAGAAAGTGATGAATTAGCAACTGTCATAACTTTATATTTCCTTGTTTTCTACCTATTTCTAGTTTAGCAAAAATTCTAAAAGTTAATCCTGTAGGGTGCGTTAATGCAATGTAACACAAACAGTGAGTTTTGGAAACACTCACGCCCGAATCACAGTAATTCTATATTGATTTTCCGTCACCACCACCTCAGTTGATAACCTTTCTTCCATTGGTAAAGCATTTTTCCGTCTATCAAAGATAAATAACCAACCAAAATCTAACCCCAAACGCCCTAAATAAGATTCTAATTGTTCAATTCCATCAGCTTGCGGATCGCGTTTTTTATCCCGCCATACTTTTAATTCAATCCCTAAAATTACATCTTTATAACTCAGACATAAATCCATTCTATCACTACCAATTGCATATTCCCTTTCTAAAACTCCCCCACCATTAACCACACGATGTAAAAAAGCCATTAATACAATATGTGGAGCGATTTCATGATATCCCGTACTACCTAATAATGGTTCGACCTGTTGTCGCCAAAATTTGAGAAATGCTGTTAATAAAGCAGCTAGATTTAATTCACCTTCTGGGGTTAACCAAGTGGGTGCAATCATGGGTAAAGAAGCCATTGGTGTCACAGTTAATACCCTGGGTAAAACTTCCCGATAAATGGGATTAGCAATAGTTAATCCTCCATAAGGGTGCATTTTACATAATCCTAAATCAATGACAAATTGAATATCATCATTAGGTATATTTCCTAATTCTAAACCTGCTAACATCGGTTCAATAATGGCTTGAATTCTTGGTTCTCTTAACCGTTCTGCTAAACTATCTAAATGAGTATCTTGACGAGCAATTAATATTTCTTTGGCTGTTAAAATGTGTTCTTTGGTAATAGCAATGTTTCTATCTTTTGCCATTTTTTCTACAATTTCTTTAGCTAAAGCATTGACTAACCAAGGTTGTCCTTGAGTTAAATCAAAAGATGTTTCTATTGCTTCTGGTGTAAAAATTTGTCCTGTTGCTGCTGTATGTTGTTGATATAATTCTCCCACTTCTGCAAGATTAAAATTTCGCATAGTCAGAGAAGCAACTTTGATATTAAAAGGACTAGATGTATTTAATCTATCACTACCACCAGATGCTACTTTATAATCTCTCACATCTCGTAAACCAATTAATCCTACTGAGGTCGGGAAATTTTCTGGACGATTAGGAAAACCATCTCTTAACTGTCGTAAAACTGATATTAATGTTTGGTCTTGTAAAGAGTCGA
>NZ_JADBTZ010000261.1:0-8541 GCF_020245885.1 Microcystis sp. M165S2
CTCAATTGTCTATCTTTTGGTATTAACCTATTTGTGCCTTAAGTGTCTCCCTGTATAGATTTCAGCTACTTTTAGGCGTAGGCACTCTCATCGAATTTTATTTTAAGTTAATTATTTGCATAACAATTACCGAAGAGCCACTTAATACCACTCACTGAAAACTCACATCTGATCAGTGATCACTGATGACTGATAACTGATAACTGATCACTGATTACTTCCTCAGCACTTCTTCGGCATTTTGCAGGATTTCGAGGACTTGTTCGGCACTAATCAAGCGTTTTAGCACCACTTGCCCGATGGTGGGGACAGTATCGGCAATTTCTGCACTCTTGGGGGCAACTTCTACCATAATCACGGCTTCTTCCACCTTATAAAGCCATAAAACCTGTTCTCCCTCTAAAATACCGATATTTAATCGCTCTATCTGCGGTGGTCGTCGCCAACTACTCGCGTGATCCCACAAACCGCCAAATTCCCACACCCGTCCTATTGTCCAACCTGCCGTTAAGAAAAAATATTTCACTTTGTTACTCAATCTAGAATCAATCTCTAGCTTTCTGGCTTAATTAGTTTTCAGCCGTCAAATTCTATCAAAAAACTGCTAACGTCCCGTTAATTTCACTACCCCAATCCCCCCAAAGTATAGACCCAAGACCGCCCCTGCTAACAGGGATTGGGTGAGAGGATCTGTGGAAGGGGTTAAAATCGCGCCTAAAATCACCGCACCCAAAACCACGAAACGCCACCCCGATAACATCGTTTGCGAGGAAATAATGCCTAAAAAGCTCAAAATCAATTGAATAACGGGAATTTGAAAGGCGATGCCAGTACTAAAAAGTAAAAGTAAGACAAATTCAAAATAGCGCTCGATCGACCAAGCTTGTTCGACCACTTCCGCCCCATAACTCACAAAAAAGTTTAAAGCGGCGGGAATCAGGGCAATATAGGCAAAAAATAAACCAGCAAAAAATAAAACACTCGATCCTAACACTACCGGGACAATTAAACGCCGTTCGCGACGGGTTAACCCCGGCAGCACAAAGAGAATAATTTGTAAGAGAATGACCGGACTAGCCACCAGTATGCCGCTATATCCAGCTACTTTTAGGGAGACGAAAAAAAATTCTCCCGGGGCCAACTGCAAAAATTTTACCCCTTGGGCAGGGACTTCCAGCACTTGTACTAGGGGTTTAACGAAGATAAAACATCCCACCGCACCCACAGCCACGGCAATTAAACTATAAAAAATCCGGCGCCGCAATTCCTCCAAGTGGTCAAATAAGGACATTTCCACTTCTCCGGGTAACTCATCGAGGAATTCAGGACTGTCTGGGGGTGGGGTTTTTACTTCTGTCGATGACATGGCTTTCGCTCGATCGTTCTCTACTCAAGCCTTTATCCTAGCATTGATAGGGGATGGGGATTAGGGATTAGGGGTTAGGGGTTAGGAGACAGAATTCAGGATAATAAATCAAAGTTGCCCCCCACTTCCCCATTTCCCCACTCTCCTTAAAAAAAATTTGCTATGATATAGGGACTTGTTTAGTATTTGGTAAAAATAACCATAAGTCGTACCGTGTTCACAACTGTTCAACCCGCCAATCGATCGAGCTTACCTGATGACCTATTTACGGCAATTAAAGAGCTTAAACAGGAATTAAACGCCGTTATTCTGGCTCACTACTATCAAAATTCTGACATACAGGATATAGCTGATTATATTGGTGATTCTCTCGGTTTATCCCAACAGGCTGCCCGAACGCCAGCAGATGTGATCGTATTTGCGGGGGTTCACTTCATGGCAGAAACAGCTAAAATTTTAAACCCAGATAAGTTGGTATTGCTGCCGGATTTAGATGCAGGATGTTCTTTAGCTGATAGTTGTCATCCTGAAGATTTTGCTCGTTTTAAAGCCCAATATCCCGATCATATTGTGATTTCCTATATCAATTGCAGTGCAGAAATTAAGGCCATGAGTGATATTATCTGCACCAGTTCCAACGCAGTCAAAATAGTTAATCAAATCCCTGCCCATCAACCGATTATCTTCGCTCCCGATCGCAATTTAGGCCGTTACGTCAGTCAGCAAACTGGTAGAGATTTAGTTCTCTGGCAGGGTAGTTGTATTGTCCATGAAACTTTTTCCGAACGCAAGATAATAGAATTAAAAGTCGCCCATCCAGAAGCAAAAATTATCGCCCATCCTGAGTGTGAAGCATCGGTTTTACGCCATGCCGATTATATTGGTTCCACGACGGCACTATTAAATTATTCCCTGAAAAGTTCCGAAAAAACCTTTATTGTCGCCACAGAACCGGGGATTATTCACCAGATGCAAAAATCCGCCCCAGAGAAACTATTTATCCCTGCACCAGCTTTAAATAACTGTGCTTGTAATGAGTGTCCCTACATGAGACTGAACACTCTCGAAAAATTGTATCTCTGTATGCGAGATAAAACTCCAGAAATTACTATTTCTGAAGATTTAAGAGTTAAGGCACTGTTGCCGATTCAAAGAATGTTAGAAATGTCTTAATCAGTGATCAGTTATAAGTGATCAGTTATCAGTTATCAGTTATCAGTTATCAGATGTGAGTTTTCAGATGTGAGTTTTCAGTTGATTAGACATCTGCAAAAATTATAACCCAATCACAGCTTGCTTCTATGTCATGTACTAATAAATAGTTCGATAATCCAAATATATATCTATCATTGCTAATTCAATTTAACGGAAAAAATCTGGGGACATTAAAATCATTTTTATTTTGGTAAGTTTCTTGTCTAGAAAGAATTTTATTCTTGAGATAATATTAGGTAGGGCTTGCTGAATAATGGTAAAACCCTTTTAAAATAAAGCTTTTGACCTGTTAAAGTCCGATGTTCATGCTGCGAAAATAGGATTGGGACTTTCAAAAACCTTGCATTATCCTTCTTGTAGTACATCGCTTGGTACAAAAAACAAGGGCAACAAAGCCTGAAACTCCTGACTCCTGACTCCTGACTCCTGACTCCTGACTCCTACCCCCACCGAAAAACTTTTTCAGCAGACCCTAGGTAGAATTACACTGATTACTGATTACTGATTACTGATTACTGATTACTGATTACTGATTACTGATTACTGATTACTGAAATGCTGAAGATAAATTTTTTCGTTGTGTTTGATGGATTGAAAAAAATCGACAATGGGACGAGGATAATTAACCCCTAAAATCACCCCATAACGCTTTTGTTCCTCTGGAGATAATTTATAAGTTTCGTGAATTTTATCGCCCTTTATTGCGGCTAATTCGGGCAACCAGTGACGTAAATAATCACCTTTGGGATCATAATCTCTCGACTGTTTAGGGATATTAAAATAACGAAATGCTCGCGCATCATTGCCGACACCAGCAGTGTAATTCCAATTGCCCCAATTACTACAGACATCGTAATCAACTAATAATGACTCGAACCATTCTGCTCCCATACACCAATCAATACCGAGATTTTTGGTCAGAAAACTAGCGACATTTTGCCGGCCACGATTTGACATAAATCCTGTAGCGGCTAATTCTCTCATATTAGCATCTACAAGGGGATAACCGGTTTTTCCCTCACACCAGAGATTAAATCTTTCCCAATCTTCTAACCAAGGTAAATTAAGTCCTTGCAAACCAGATTTATAGAAGATTGTATTACCGTGTTTACTGCCAATAAATCGGAAAAAATCTCGCCAGAATAATTCAAAAATCAGCCAATAGGTAGAGTCATTTTTTACTCTTATTTGCTCATATTTTTGTACTTCCTCATAGATATAACGGGGGGAAAGACAGCCAAAACTTAACCAAGCTGAGAATTTTGAGGAATAATTAGTCCCTAACATTTCATTGCGGGTTTCCTTATAGGTTTTTAAGGAATCACTATCCCAAATATATTCCTTAACCCGTGATTTTCCTGCCATTTCACCCCCTTGAAACGACAAAACACCTCGCCAGTCTAAAATTAGTTCTGTTACGCCTAAATCGTTTAAACTGGGAAGGTTTCCCAACTCTATTTTAGGCAATTTTGTCAACTTTTTCGGCGTGGGATAAGTTGTTCTTATTTGCCAATGACGTTCTACTTGTTTACGAAAATTAGTAAATAATTCTGGTAATTGATTAATGGTAAAAGGTAAATCATCAGGATGATATAAAGTGGCTGTCCAAAAAGTTTTTATCTGCACGGGAACCCCAGATAAAGCCTTATTTACCGCTTTTTCTACCGCTAATTCCTCTGCTGTTACCTCTTGATGATAATAAACCCTGGCTATCTGCAATTCTTGAACTAATTGCGGGATAATTTCTTCTGGTTTTCCCCGTCGGATAATTAAATTACCGCCTAAACTTTCCAGAGATTGTCGTAAATTTGCTACGCTTTCTAATAAAAATTTAGCCCGGAACTTGCCTGTTTTGGGAAACCCGTAGGAAGTAAGACCAAATTGACGCTCATCAAAACAATAGAAGGGAATTATCTCGAATTGTTCTTGAATAGCGCGATAAATTGCCTCGTGATCGTGAACCCGCAGATCATTGCGATACCAGATTAAAACACGCATTTAACATCAATTAAAAGTTGATAACTGATAAATAGTAACTGAGATGAGATTTAATTATCTTTTGCCGTAGTAATGGCCATAGTAACGATAATTGTGGTCTTTCCGACTAACATTATTAGCCACTAAACCTAACAGGGAAATGTGGGATAATCTCAGATCTTCGAGCAGATTTTTCAGCGCAAAGCGATCGGTTTTGCCCAGTTTGGTGACGAGAATTAGGCCAGTGGCCATGGCGGCGAGAATTTTGGCATCGGCAAAGGCGGCGAGCGGTGGTAGATCGTAGATAATTAGATCGAAAGCGTGGTCTTGCTGTAATTGCGAGATCATCTCCTGCATTCTCTGGGAAGAAAGCAAACGGCTTGGATCTGGGGGAATTGAACCGGCGGTAAGAATCGATAAATTCTCGTAACGGGGTAGAGGTTGAATTGCCTCGTTCCAATCGAGACCCTCGGCGATGACATTACTGAGTCCGTGGTCGTTATTGAGATTAAGTCGCAGGTGAATCTGGGGTCGTCGCAGGTCGGCATCCACCAGTAAGACTCTTTGTCCCATACTGGCGGCCGCCTTAGCGATATTGATTGCCATAGTGGTTTTACCATCTCCCGGTGATACAGAACTAATCACGAGGGACTTGAGGGGGGAATCGGAACCGAGGAGGCGAATATTGGCGTTAAGAGTGCGGAAAGCTTCCGAGAAGGGCGAGAAATTATAGTAGGAGAGGTTTTCGCTGGCTGATTTGGCAGTAGTATTAGGGATAGTAATTTTGCGATCACCGACTGTTAACTGGGGTAGGGCGGTGTTCACTTTTTCGATCGTACCGAGGTCTTTTTGCCAAGGAATTGCACCTAAAAGGGGTAGCTTGGCATCTTCTTTTAGTTCATCTGCACTATGATGAACGGGATCTAATCTTTCAGCTAAAAAGGCCGCCCCTATACCTAGCAACAGGCCACCGATAAGCCCCAAAGCCAGATTTCGCACGGGTTTAGGAGAAACGAAATCTTCCTCTACTTCTGGTGGAGAAATTAGTTGCCAAGGCATCACTTGTTGTGCCACCTTGAGTTGGAGTTTTTGTTGTTCCTCCAGAAAACGGCCGAGACTGGTGGTGGCGATTTCCAATTCTCGCTGCAAATCCGTATAACGACGGGATAGTACGGCTAGGTTTTTGACCGAGGCTTTCTGTTGTTCCAGGGCTTGGGCAAGGGATTCTACCTTAATTTCTAGGGTTTGGCGAGTGTTAGCGGCTTCCACCAATTGTTGGGTTAATTCTACTCGCAAAGCGCTTCGTGACACCAAAGCCGGGGAATTACCCACTGTCTGGGGCAGTTTTTCCCCTAGGGTTCTCTGTGCCTCGTTTTGCAGTAGGGGCAGTAAATTAGCCCGTTTTTCCTCTAGGGTGGCGATTATCGGGCTATCCTTGGCAAAAACTGCCGATTGTTTCGCCAATTCCACTTCCACTTCTTGCAACTGCTTGAGCAAATCTTGATAACCGGGAGATTCACTGAGATAAGTAGCGATAATTGCTTGATTAGGGTCTAATCCCACCTGTTGCTGTAAAGCTTGATAGCGAGAGTTAATTTCGTTAAGGGCGACTTGGGCGACTCTGTACTCCTGTTCGATGCTGGTTAACTGTTGCGATAAACGAGTCGCTTCTTTGTCAGGATCAAGGAAATTGTATTGCTGCCGGAATTGCTGCATTTGTTTTTGTAGAGAATTAACTCGTTCCTGCAGCACGGGCAATTGAGCATTGACAAAATCCAAACCTTGATTAATTTCGGTCTTGCGTTCCTGAGAACTATAGTTTAGGTAATGACGGGCTAAATTTTCTAAAACCAGCTTGATTTTTTCTGGTTCCGCATCTTGATAGGAAATTTCTAAAACTTTCGTATCTTTTAGTTGACTAACTTTGAGATCAGATTTGCCAGTCTTACTAATTAAATCACTGTAGGTAAAGTCGGGATATTGAGGAGTTATTTTACTAAGGATGGGGTTAAGGAGTTGAGGACTGGTTAAAACAGCGATTTGGGTATCATAATCGATGTCTTCACCACCTAACTGAGGTAGGATATCTTGGGCTGCCAGTCTGGAAGAACTTTTATTTTCCTCGATGGGTTGACCGATGAGCAGCAGGAATTTACCTTGATAGATAGGGGTTTTTAAGAAAGTATAAGTAGCGATCGCACTTGTCACCCCTAGGGTGATGCCAGCGATTATCAACCAGCGATGCTTGACCACAGAAAGGACTTGACGCAGGTTGATTTCTTCTTCTTCCTGCGTCACGGAGGGGATAAAAGCCGGTTGAGCAAAAACTGGCAGATTTTCTTGGCTTTGGGTTTTTAAAGCCCCGTTTTGTTGGTTGTTCATCATTAATCAAATAGTCAAGGGATAACTATATAAAACCGCATCTAGTATGCCAGTATAGCTTGAGAATAATTTGGGAATTTGTCCAAACATGGTATCTATTTAAAATAGCCTCAAACCCTTATAGAGTCAGGAATATGACATCTAAAGTTGAGATTGACTTCGGGACACTTTAAGGATATAAACGGCAACCAGCTAGAGAACTGGAATTTCACTGGCAGGCCATTAACCCTTAAAAGTATTGCTATGCAAAGATCATAGCCGAAAAAGCCAAACTACGGGTTTCCCTGTGGATGCGGTTTAAAAGATTTTGCGGTAGCAATCTGGCTCGATTAATTACCGCTTCATCATAACACCATGCTACAATGGCGACTCTAGTTTTTCCAGAACTACTAACTTTTGTCCTGCCGCATCTTATAGTCCAGCTTGCTGATAATCCTCCCGACAAATCAGAACATCCATAGGTAGCTATTCTACAATCAGGAATGGATAATTAATCGGTTAGATGACCAAGAATTTTTTGAAGGCAAAGGGGGAGAATTAGGACAAGCAGACAGAATTAACGGATAAAGCCGAAAAAAACAGTTTATTAATGGCTAAAAACAGCTTTAAAACCAGTAAAAGCTGTTTGTCTGGTTAATATGCTCAATTAAGTGAGATAGTTGAGCAACTATCTTGAGAATTGCTGCAAATTACCCCTCTGGGTTGACAAGGATGCTGAAATAGATTATAGCGGTTCTCGCATCTGCGAGGCACACTTTAACCTTTGTTGATTAAGCTTTTCAGGATTGATAATGTACCTCTTGTGAACAGGAAACGCTATATCTTCCTTGAGAACTCAGCATCTGTATCGCTGGTGTAAAGTAAAAAAATTAGAATACAAGCATCAAAAAATATGTCTAAATTGCTTGATAACTTGACTTATCTGCTGAGGATTATTCTACAAGATATAAAATTACGATTCAAACTTTATGCAACTAATCAAACAACCGTTTAGTCTATCAAATGGGCAAAGTTGTTTCTAGCTCGGTGATGAAATCCTTAGAAAAACAAGGTTTTTTAATTCCTGCTCGTTTTTGATTTAAATATGCCGATGATAGAACTTTTTGGGACTTAAAAAAAATTCCGATCTGAATCAAAATCCACATACAAGTAAAATGGTCTGTATATAGCGGGTTTCACACCTGTGGGATACAGTTAAACCTTTGCTGATTAAACTTTTCAACATCGATAATGTACCTCTTGCTAACAGGCAAAGCTATATTTAATTACCGATTATCTGCTATCCTGCCAATGGCAATAAGCTGTTGACTATCTAAATTACTCGTTAAGACTGCACCGGAGCAGGGAGCAGGGAGCAGGATCTCGAGCATTTGTACTAAAAAATCCAATACGCAATTTAAATTCAGTACAGCTTACTTAATCTGCTCTTTTGACATCCTCGCCGCCGTAAAACGGACGGTGATTCCTCACCACGCCACTTTTTTAGGGTGGTCGCGTCAATGGGGTTGACGCAGATAGCGAAAAACGCTTAATTGCTTAAGTCTGACACTTTCGACCCGTCCATTTTGAGTGTCCGAATGCCCTCCGGCCACTTTGAACAA
>NZ_JADBTZ010000262.1:0-6443 GCF_020245885.1 Microcystis sp. M165S2
GATCAAGGGTTGCGCTTGCTTTGGTTTAACCTGAGCGACTTAGTTTTTGCTGCGCTTTTTTCTGGCTTGAGATTTTAGGTTCGACAGCAACTCCTTGATTGTTTTTTGAGTTACCCCTTGACAATCAAGACAGTCGCTACGGCTAGTATGGTGTATCACTCCACCATCGTCCTGCTTCCTCTCTTTCGTTTTGTTCGCTCATCAGTCTTATTATTCTTAGTTCGTCATCTTTTCTTCTTTTTTCTTCATCCTCTTTTATACGCTTTATACTCTGTTCAGTCACTTGTTTAAACTGAGGAAATATAGTTGCAAGTTTTTTAAGTTCATACTCTAGATTACCTGATGAAACAAGTTTAGAAACATACTTATCAAATACATCTTTAAACTCAGGCAAAGTAGCAACAAAATCTTTTAACCTGTCCATTGTACCATAATGAAAACCGAGACTTATAGGTTTTTCGGAAATCCACCGACTAATTGCAAACCGAAAATCTGGGTACTTATCTAGGAGCCACCTAACATCGGCAACAGATAAACCTCCGTCAAGCATCTGTAACCATTGCTGGCGAACAGAATTCCGTTGGACAGGATCAGTAATGTGGTCAAAACAGTCATCGTAGGGCGTTGACATATTTTTTTCTCCGAATCACTTATGATATCATTTTAACCGTTCAGGGGGCGGTTATCAAGTAGCCATTAGTTTTGTAATGGGGATTTATGCCCCGCTCCAAAAACTTTTCGCTTTAAGGCGAGGTTTTAGACCCGATTTTTTCGATAAAAGCAGACCACGGGGGAACTTTTCACAGCAGATAATGAAAGACGTTTTCGCGGCACTAAAGCTCTGCAAGAATTATCACTTTAAGCGGTGACATTTTCTGTTTCTGCTGGTTGAATTTCCGGCATTTCTACTTTAATTAAACTCACTCTAGCACGATAAAGTAGTTTTTCCCCATGACGATAGCCCCGATAACGAACTATAACGGGTGTACCAATTGCTGCTTGACCATCGATCAATTGATGGATTTGCGGATCGTAACCGACATGATCACCGACACTGTCAATTGGTTGCACTCCCCAGCGCTCCAGTAACTGCATAATCGGTTTAACTAGGGAGAGGATTTTGACGGCTGCTAGGTTGGGATTTTTGCGGGCAACGGCCTCGGCCGTGGGCCATTGAACTAACCAAGATTCGATCGCTTCGATGCTTTGACGTTGAAATTCTGCGGCTAATTCTTCTTTTTGCTGGTCTAATTTTTGCTGTAAATTTTGATACTCTTGTTCGATAATTTTTGATTCCCCTGAACGATACTCTGTCCCCATCGTCGGGATTTGAAAATGAGCGAGGAGATCGCTAACTGGCAGCTGCAGCGCATTAGCTAATTTCACCAAAGATTCAGAGGATAATTTGGCGATTAAGCCATGGCGAACTCTCTGCAATTGCCAAGAAGATAGACCCGATAACCGACTCAATTCTTCCAGATTTTTACAGCCAATTTCTGCCATTAACTGCTCTAATTTTTGCCGATGATATTTATATAAGGACTCATTCATGGGACTTCTCAGCTTAAGCGATGTGTTTAGCTAAAACGGATTTAGGAGCGCGACGAACTAGACAGAGAATTGTTTCTTTACCGAGACGCTGATGAGCTGCAAAGCGATGGCAACCGGAAAAACCGTAGTAGTTACCATCCACTTCTAAAACATCGATCGGTTCTCTTAATCCCTCCTCAGCGATCGATTATCAACTGATTAACTTTTTCGGGATCGGTTTGTCGCGGTAAAGGACGACGAATTTGGGACAGAGTAATGTTTTTAATTTCCATAGTGTCTTCACTATAGCACATTTAGGCTAAACTGAAGATAAGTTGACTCGGTTGCTGATGCACTGGTCCGCCTCGGTGCTGGCAGTTTTCTGGCCACAGACAAGATTTTATCACCCAATCCTCTCATTTTCTGACTATGACTATTCCTCCTATCAATGAAAAAATTATCCAGCAAAATAGCACCAATGCTTCCTATCAGCGCGGTCAGGATTATTACGATAACGGTGCAGTTATTTCTCTTTGGCAACGGGGGCAAAATCTGCAAGCTTTAGTGAGTGGTAGTGAGGTTAAACCCTATCGAGTTGCCATGGATTTTAACCAAGATAATCTTGAGAATGTCTGCTGTTCCTGTCCCTACGATTACGAAGGTTGGTGTAAGCATATTGTGGCGGTTTTATTAACCTGTTCTCGTCAACCGGAATTAATTATCAAAAAAGCTTCTCTAGAGGAGTTAGTGACACCGATCGATGAAGGTAAATTAAGAAAATTGCTTAATCATTTAGTGGCTAAACACCCAGAAATTATCGAGACAATTGATAAATTTTTATTTCCAGCTACCCCAGTTAATAAAGCGGGAGGGAAGATAACTATTAATGTCAAAGCTTATCGTAATACTGTCCGTAATGAACTGCGGCAATCCCTGCGAGCGATCGAAGAAGATTACTACGAAGAAGACCCAATTTCTAATGAAATTTATGCCCTAGTGGATGAGGCCAAAGATTATTATCAAAAGGGAGAACCGGATAATGCGATCGCTATTTTAGAAGCAATTATTAGCGCCTGTATCGAGGAATGGGATAATTTAGAAGATTACGGTGCTGTTAATGATGATTTAAGTGCCAGAATCGATCGAGTTTTAACTGCAGCAATTTTAAGTAAAGAATTTAATCCCCAAGAAAAGCAAGATTTAAGGGAAAAGATCGAGCAATGGCAGCATGAATGGAGTGCCGATTTTGAGATGAGTTTAGCAGCCTTACAACAGGGATGGGACGATCCAGTTTTAGAGAAGATTTTACGAGGAGAATCGGCTAATTTTTCAGAAATGTGGTCAGGGAATATCCCCGATTATGCCCAAACATTAACTTCTATTCGCTTAGAAATTTTCGAGAAACAGGAAAAAGATCAGGAGTATTTGAATCTAGCTTTAGCTTCAGGACAAGTGATAGAATACCTAACTAAGTTAGTCTATCTCGATCGCATTGATGAAGGGATGGCAGCCGCAAAAAACATGATAACCAAGAACGATGAAGCTTTCTTTTTTGCCAAAGCTTTACGGGATGAATCCGCTCCAGAATCCGCTCTAATAATTGCCCAGATTGGTCTAAATTTGCCAGGGAATTATTATTATCAATTAGCTCTCTGGACAAGTGAACTAGCGCAATCTTTAGGGGATATAGATATAGCTTTGGCTGCTAGAATTAAGGCATTTCAAGACCAACCTTACTTTTCCCATTACCAAAAAATTGAGTCTTTAGCTGGGGAAGATTGGCCAGATTTAAAATTAGACTTGTTAGATTACTTGCGCGAGTTTAGCGATGGACGTTCCACAGAGGCTAAAATCGATATATTTCTCCACGAAAATTTAGTTAGAGATGCAATTGAAGTGGTTTCTGGTAATTCCTATGTGCAGTCTCACCTAATTTGGCGGATAATGGATGCGGCTGCTAGCGTCGATCCTAACTGGGTAATCGATCGCGCGCGTCCTCCTGCGGAAAAGATACTCGACGAAAAAAAGGCTGATCGCTACGAAGAAGCGATTAAATGGCTGAAAAAAGCTCGTAATGCCTTTTATATGTCGGGAAGACGGGAAGAATGGCAAACTTATCGGGAAAGTTTAATTAAGGAACACGGACGCAAATCGAAATTTATGGGGTTATTTAAACATCAGGATTTACAATAATTTAAGCTTGTAGCCGTCAGTTATCGGCTAGAATCAGGCTGTTTTTAGCTTGTGGCAGAGGAATTGTCCTAATCTTAAGTCTGTGATGTTTCGACGCAAAGTAGAGTATAATAGAAGATTGGTCTAAACTTATCTCCAGACTACTTATACTGAATATTCATTGTCAAAAAATATGACTGAAACTATTCGCTTTTTGATGTGTTCTCCCGATCATTACGATGTGGATTATGTGATTAATCCTTGGATGGAGGGCAACATTCACAAATCTTCCCAGGAAAAAGCTAGGCAACAATGGCAGCAGCTTTATCATATTCTCAAAGATCGGGCGCTCGTGGATTTAGTCACACCAGAAAAAGGCTGGCCTGACATGGTTTTTACCGCTAATGCAGGTTTAGTTCTGGAAAAAACTGTCGTTTTAAGTCGCTTTTTACACAAAGAAAGACAGGGAGAAGAACCCTATTTTAAACAGTGGTTTGAAGATAACGGTTTTACGGTTCATGAACTGCCAAAAGATTTACCCTTTGAAGGTGCAGGAGACGCATTATTAGATCGGGAAGGACGTTGGTTATGGGCAGGATATGGCTTCAGAACCGAGTTAGATTCCCACCCTTTAATCGCTAAATGGCTCGATATCGAGGTTTTATCCCTACGTTTAATCGATGAACGTTTTTATCACCTTGATACCTGTTTTTGTCCCCTTAGTGGTGGCTATCTTCTCTACTATCCCGATGCTTTTGATGCCTATTCAAATCGGTTAATTGAGTTAAAAATTCCCGAAGAAAAACGCATTATCGTTGAAGAAGCCGATGCGGTTAACTTTGCTTGTAATGCAGTGAATATCGGTCAAGTAATCGTCATGAATAAAATTAGTGACGATTTACAATATAAGTTAGCAGCAAAAGGCTTTGAAGTGGTACAAACTCCCCTGACGGAGTTCTTAAAAGCAGGAGGAGCCGCTAAATGTTTAACCCTGCGTACCACGGAACCCTTAATTCCAGACCATCACGCTAATGTCACCATTGAAAGTCGCATTCTCCAGTTAGAAGGTCATCTCCTCGACGCGGGAATTATGAATAAAGCTCTCGATGTTGTAGTAGGAAACGGTGGCAGTTTCAAGGTTTTAAACTTCACTTTAGGGATTGAGCGCCAAAGTACCTCCTCAGCAGAAGTGCGCGTTTCTGCACCCTCCCACGAGGTAATGGAGGAGATCATGGTACAATTGATCGACCTCGGTGCGGCCGCTCGTCCCCAAGAAATCTGCGATGTCAATACCGCAGTGGTGACACAAGATGGGGTCGCTCCCGATGATTTTTATGTCAGCACCATCTATCCCACGGAAGTGCGGGTGAATTGTGAATGGGTGCGGGTGGAAAATCAACGCATGGATGCAGCCATCGTCGTCACTGAAAGTCCGGAAGGCAAAACGGCGAAATGTACTCTGCTGCGGGATTTAAAAGCTGGCGATCGCGTTATGGTGGGAGTTGAGGGCATCCGTACTATCCGACAGGCGGAATCCCGGGAACAACGCAACAGCACCCAGGAATTTACCTTTATGGGTGCGGGGGTTTCCAGCGAGCGCCGGGTCGAGTTAACCGTCGAGCAGATTGCCTGGGAAATGCGTAAAATTCGCGACCAAGGCGGTAAAGTGGTGGTAACGGCAGGTCCAGTGGTCATTCACACCGGAGGAGCGCAACATCTCTCCCGTTTAATCCGCGATGGTTACGTTCACGCTTTACTGGGGGGGAATGCGATCGCAGTTCACGACATGGAACAGGCGATCATGGGTACTTCTTTAGGGGTAGATATGCAGAAAGGTATCCCCGTACGCGGTGGCCATCGTCACCACCTCAAGATTATCAACCTCATCCGTCGCCACGGCAACATCGCCAAAGCTGTATCGGCCGGGGTATTGACAAAAGGCGTAATGTATGAATGCGTCAAGAATAATGTCCCCTTTAGTCTAGCTGGTTCAATTCGCGATGATGGTCCGCTTCCAGATACGGAGATGGATTTAATTAAAGCACAGGAAGAATATTCCCGCTTAATTCAAGGTGCAGACATGATTCTCATGCTCTCTAGTATGCTCCATTCCATCGGTGTGGGCAATATGACACCGGCGGGGGTAAAAATGGTCTGTGTTGATATTAACCCGGCCGTGGTGACAAAATTAAGCGATCGAGGTTCCGTAGAATCCGTCGGTATTGTCACCGATGTGGGTTTATTCCTGAGTCTGTTAACCCAACAGTTGGATAAATTAACCCGTCCCTTGGTAGAAACGGTTTAAAACCGCAAGTAAATCCTCTAGAGACGTTTCTAGAAGCGTCTCTTTTTTAATTATTCCCATAATTGGCGATACTGCCGATCATAGGCTATCAATGAACCTTCTAAAAAACAAAGAAAAAATCCGTTTTATTGACCTCTTTTGTGGTTTGGGAGGATTTCGAGTTGCAATTGAACAAGTTTGTCGCCAACAAAACTTAGAATCTGATTGTGTCTTTTCCTGTGATATAGATAAAGATGCTCAGGTAATTTATCACGCTAATTTTGGCGACCAACCCCAGGGAGATATTACCGAAATCGCTGCCCTAGACATTCCCAATCATGATATTTTAATGGCAGGATTTCCCTGTCAACCCTTTAGTATTTGTGGCAATTTAAAGGGATTTGAAGATACCAGAGGCACGCTATTTTTTGAGATTGCCCGTATTTTAAAAGCCAAA
>NZ_JADBTZ010000263.1:0-2528 GCF_020245885.1 Microcystis sp. M165S2
CGAGAGTTATTTACTTTTCAACAAATGCTATCGTTTTTAAGGCAAGCCGTTGATAAAATCTATCAAGTTGTTGATACTATCTATTTGCCTTCTGGCTAATAGCAATAGTCTTTTTTCTTAGACATAAGTTTTCTTAATTAGGGTTTGCTGAAAAAATCTAAAAACCTTGTTGGGTAAGACTTTTAGACTTTTTGTCAATCAAAAAGTACCAGGCATGGGAGTGGTCAGGGGGAAAATGCAGGTACTTTTTCCCTGAAAATTAGGTAGTTGACCACCTGAAAATCGGTAAAACCCATCCCCCATCCCCCCAACCCCCAACCCCCAACCCCCACCGAAAAACTTTTTCAGCAGACCCTAATTAGTTTCTCTAAGTATTTTGTATCAGATGTTACTAAATACTCTGGTTATTCAAACTTTTCCATCTACTGATTTTAGGTAAACCCTATGATGAGGACAAATGCACTACAGTCAACCCAGAGCGAAATAGCTTAAACGTCCCGGGCAATCAAACAATTCTGGGAAAGGTAGTCAAAAAGAAACGCTGGCGACCGACGGCTAACGTCCGATTTACCCACGCAATCGCACTGATCCACGGACTATCTAAGGGGGTGGTGTTGGTCGATCGCACTGGTCGCTTTATGGATGTCTTGTCCGATTCCGAGTAATGCGTCGTTTGTTTTTCAACGCATATATGTGTTGTTTGTTATTGCGAACCCGCCCTAAATCAGTCAAAGTGTGACTGTACAAGAGTTTAGAACGATGATCGATGTCAAAACCGCCCCTAGTAACTCATTTTTTCACTGAAGCCTCTACAAGGTTTCTTTTGGAGCTTCCTGATGTGTACGCATCCAGCGGCAGCACAATCGGATCAGCCATGGGTATCACGAGAGCCCCTAGCAACTTTGAGCCGGACGAGGATGATGTCGGACTGCGGGTCTCGGATGGGCTGAGAACTGGCAGATTAATTAGATTAAGACTTAGCTATCGGACTGTAGTTGATGGCAGAAATATCATGAAAAGCGCTCGAATTATTTGTCCTACTTCTAAAGTAGATACAGCTTTATTTTCTTTGAAAAACAAAACCTACAAGACATTTAATATCGTTGGTGCTGGTATTCCTCGCCGTCGTCGCTTGGGTTAATTTTGCTAAATTTCTCGTTTTTTTTTGAGGTATTGCAATGGGTCAAAAATTCGCACGCCATAAAATTACCGTTAGTGAATTAACTGGTTCACCTACCAGTCTCCCTTTTTATTTTCTCGCTCCTGAAGATACCTATCAAGGCTTGACAGAGACTGCTACAGGCGTTAACAAAATTACTATGTCGGGCGCTCCGAATACTACGGATGAAACCGCACCTTTAACTACTGTGGAAGCTCTTTTGCGCTCTGGCTATGCAGTGAGAAAAGTGATTTCTTACACAACCGGATCGGGGGCTACACTCCGTCGTCGTTATGCGCGGATCATTGTTGCTAAAGATAAAGCAGACACATTTACCCCACCGGCTACTATCAGAGGAAACGGTAATGTTGTTGGTGTAGTTAATCCTTTAGACGCGACTTTCTCCTAATTATGATTGTTGTTCTTTTGTGTCTTGTTTGTCCTTTATTCGTGTTAAAATGTCACAGAAAAATAAGATTGCGTTAGGTCTTGTCTGTGTGGGGTTATTAAGCTGCATTATTTTAAGTTACCATCTCCCCCCGGAAAAATTAACGATTGCGATCACTGGTCCGACTGCTGTAGTTGGGGCCGGGTTAGCCCAATGGAGTAACAGGGACGATTAAGGCAATGACTAAAACACAAATTAACTGGAAAAACCCTAATCAAAAAATCTCTTAATATTTTTCTGTCAGCGAAGTAACCAAAAACGACCCGCGACGGGTTCCCCCTGCTGGTAGCGAGATAGAACGGAATATTTTACAACTTGCGCTCGAACTCGATAAAATTCGTGACGAGTGGGGGTGTCCGATTTTGGTTAATTCTTGGTATTGCCCGCCGGCTGTTAATCGCGCCGTTGGGGGTGCGTCTAACTCTCAGCACCTTTACGGTCGCGCGGTTGATATCCGTCCGGTCAATCCGGGACGCTTGGTTAAGTTTCAGGCGTGGCTAGATCAGCACTGGTATGGAGCGCTAGGGTATGGCGCGTCCCGAGGTTTTGTTCACCTCGATATGAGAAATAGCAAAGGATGGCGAGCTAGTGGTCAAAAAGGAACACGATGGAATTATTAAGGTCGTTGTCAGTTTAAAAGTTGATCGATTGCTTTCACGGCGATCGATTTTTTCTAGGGGTATCTGTCTCATAAAGTCGGACTGATTGATGCCTTAATTGCCGCTTCTGCTGTTGGGCATAATGCAACCCTTTGCACTTTCAACGTCAAGCACTATCGAGTCATCGAAAATTTTGGGTCTGAAACCCCGTCGTTCTACGACGGCTTTACTGTTAAATATTAACACATTTACGAAATATATGCTAAAATGCTCCCCATGGAAAAAGCCTATTGGTTTCGATTTTACCCCACACCCGAACAAG
>NZ_JADBTZ010000264.1:0-5340 GCF_020245885.1 Microcystis sp. M165S2
AAAACCGCAAGAACTCTTACAATTAATAGAGACGATTCTTGTTTATAAGTTACCGCTTCTCAATCGTCGGGAGATAGAAACTATGTTTAGTTTAGATGAATTAAAACAAACTCAGTATTTTCAAGATGTGCGCGAGGAAGCGCGTCAGGAAGGTCGTGAGCAAGGCAGACTAAACAAAGCATTAGAGGCGGTCCCTCGTTTGTTAGCCTTAGGGTTAAGTGTTGAGCAAGTCGCATCCGCGTTAGAGTTAGAGGTTGAACAGGTTAGAGCTATACAAAACGGGACATAAAAAATGCGATCGCCTTGTAAAATAAGAGCATGAAAACTGACACGATTTTTTATCAACTCTTGCAATCTTTCCCCTCTATCTTCTTTGAATTAATTCAACTCCCTATCAGCGAAGCGAATAACTACCGCTTTGACTCAGTGGAAGTCAAACAACTTTCTTTTCGTCTTGATGGAGTCTTTCTGCCGCAAAATAATCACCCTAGATTTAATCGTAAAACCGGGGTTGGGACGAGGATAAAGTTATCCCCTCACCCAACCTTACTTACCAACGATTTAAGAAACCGCCACCATTACCCCAGCGCGGTCGGGAATTAAAGAAACCGCCACCGTCAGACCAACCATTACGCCAGGGCCGCGCATTAACGAAACTACCACCGCGACCATCTACCCAACCACCGGCACGACTATTCCCCCAACCGCGATTGCCACCATCTCCCCAGCCTAAAGCTTGTAAACTAGGATCGGCAGTACCTTCCGGCAGTTGGTTAACCCGTTCGCGTACAGCGCTAGATAGACGACTTAAACGCGCTTCAATGGGATTAGCCTCGTCTGAGGCGGCCTGAGCGGTGCTAGTCAGACCGAAGGCAGATAAAGCGAGAAGAAAGCCGACTAAACCGGTTTTATTGCGAATATTCACCTGAATTTATGCTCCTATTTGGCTTCTTGGGGATTAATTTGGGCGTGTTCGATAACTTTGAAGGCAAAAAACCCCTTTAATAATTCTGGGGGGATGGGAACCATGCCTTGACTACCGAACCAGCGATCGATTTGACTAACGGTAGCCGTATCATTGGTGATGTAATCCTGCATCATTTTAACAATGGCATAGTTGACATCATCCAAAAAAGTAGAGTTATTTTCGGGAACCATGCAAGCGATGCCAAAATTAGCTAGAGCTTCTTCGGGGACGATTTCGTAGATTTTAGGGTTATCTCTCAGGATTGTTCCCGCTAAAGAAATGCTATCCCCCGCTATTGCGTCGATTTTACCGGTTTTTAAAGCTTCGATCGCTTCTTCTACGGTGCTGTAGGTAGTAACAATTGTCGCTTGCGGTTGTACTAATTTAATCACATCCACGGCCGCAGAAGTGGGAACCAAGGCGATGCGTTTACCGATTAGGGATTGAGGAGTGGAGAGATTGCTCCCTTTTTTAGCTAAAATCCTAATCCCAGAAATGCTGTAACTGATGGAAAAATCGACAACTTTCGCCCTTTCCCAAGTAAAAGCCGTACTACAAGCGATATCGATTTCCCCGCTACGAATGAGATTAATTTTCTCTCCGGGTTGATTAGCTTCAATCATTTGCAGGGTGACGGGACGACCGAGACGAGTTTCCAATCGTTTTCTAATTCGTTCTAACACATCCATAGAATAGCCGACTAATTCCCCTTTATCATCGATGTAGGAGTAGGGAATCGCATCAAAACGGGTTCCTACGGTCAAAAATCCCGTGCGAGCCACTTTTTCCACCACTGTTTCCGCTAAACTTGCACTAGCGAGGAACATAGGTAATATACAACCTAGTCCCACTAACTGTAAAATTTTCTTCATAAATCGAGTGCTTGCTCCCGTACAAACATAACTATACTAGAATTCGCTAAAAAATCTTCAAGGTTTCCATAATAATTTCTGTGAACTTTTACAAATTAGATGGCGGTTCAAGGCGAATTAATTGACCGTTACCTTCATCGGTGAGCAGGTATAAAAATCCGTCGGGACTTTGACGCACATCCCGCACCCTCTGACCGATGGGAATCGCTTCTTGATTGATAATTTCACCGGATTTATCCACTGACAGACGGCGAATATCCCTGGAAACTAAACCACCGGCGAATAAATTTCCCTGCCAATTAGGAAAGCGATTACCGGTATAAAAGACCAATCCCGAAGGAGCGATCGCAGGTGTCCAAATTGTTTTTGGATCGATCAGCCCGGGGCGAGATTTTTTGCTGGAAACTGGGGTATTAGTGCCGTACTCTTGACTGGCAGAAACCACTGGCCAACCGTAATTTTTACCTTTTTCAATTAAATTTAATTCATCCCCTCCTTTTGCTCCGTGTTCTGTTGCCCAGACTCTTTTAGTCATTGGATCAAAGCTGATTCCTTGAATATTCCGATGACCATAACTCCAAATTTTAGAACCCGCAAAAGGATTATCTTTAGGTAGAGAACCATCGTCATTGATGCGGATAATTTTACCTAAATGACTTTGCAGATTTTGGGACTGTTTTCTAATTAAATCTCCCGCTAATTGTAGGGGAGGATTACCCCCGTCCCCAATCGCTACCAATAAAGTGCCATCCGGTAGCCATAATAACCGCGAACCGAAGTGTTGAGAGCCGGTTTTTGCCTGGGAAACTTCAAAAATAACCTGCACATCTCGCAAACTTGTACCATCATAAACCGCACGAGCGACGCGGGTACGATTAGCCTCCTGGTCTCCGTGGGCATAAGTTAGATAAATCCAGCGATTTTGGGCAAATTGGGGATGAATTGCCACATCGAGCAGTCCTCCTTGTCCGACGGCAAAAACTTCGGGAACTCCAGCGATGGCTTTTGGGTCTAATTTACCCTCTCTAACCACTCTTAAACGACCGGGGCGCTCTGTGATCAGGATTTCCCCGTTAGGTAGCCAAACCATCGACCAAGGATGCTCTAAACCCTCGATTACGGTCACTTTTTGCCATTGATTGGTCTGGGAATTATTTGCCGAAGTTAATACATTTGTTCCTTGACAACTGGAGATAATTATGGTAAGCAAAACGCTAGATACTAAAGGCGAGAAAATGCGATTGAGAGAATTAAGCATTAGTTGGTAACTCCCCAAGTTTGCCATAGCATAGACATCATTAAGGTTGGTTCGGGTTAATTGCTCGTACAAACTATTTGGCAATACCTCTAATTTTCGCTTTTACTTTTTCAATGAATGAAGAAGAATTCACATCATGGAGATGTTGTTTACTCGCTTTACTTAGGATTGATGCCACTAAACCAAAGGAGGACTGTGAAGAAAAAATCAAATCATTACAACTGGCTAACAAATACATATCCATTAATGCTTCTCTGCCATTTTGAACGCGATCAGGACATTGATCCCAGTTCTGGTGCATTCTTTCTCCTGAGGGTGGAAACCATTTTGTGGTGGTGATAATATTTGCGAATTCCTGTTGAAATTTTCCAACAACTTCTTGAGAATCTGTAGACAAGAAAATGCTGTTAAATTTATTGTTTTTGTTGATTTTTTTAGTATTAGTAATTAGCTTATCTAAAGGAATCTTCATGTCTGTGTATCTGACATGAACGCCTAGGGTATTCACTCCAAAGTAAGATGATCTGAAATCTTCGATAGACTGAACAATTTCAGGTTTCAGGCTTAGATGAGAGTTTAATACCTGTTTGATAATAGTACGATCATCCATTTTTGCCAAGTAATCGAACTTGCCATGAAAAAGTTGTCTCATCTGGTTGATTTTATGAGTATAGGCACAGAAAACCAGAATCTCACTCTCATAATTTGTTCTAGATAATTCAACCGACATAGATTGATCCGAAATCCTTAAATCTTTTCTTAGTCCACCAAAAGATTGATCTAACTTATCAATCCATATCTCAGGATAGACAGACTTGCTATCAGGTATAGATTCTACTGAAGCGGTTTTTGGACAGTTAAAAAATAGAGGGAAGGAATTGATATTGTCATGACAATAAGTATTATCCCGCCAATCAATAACTAACTGGCGATTACTAATTTCACTATAGATTATTGCACCACAGGCGGCCAGAATTCGGTTTCCCATGCCAGAGGAACCTTTACAAATCAGAAATTTTCTAGAGCTATTCATATTTTCTATTAAGTATCTACTAAACTATAAACCTAGGCGACGGCGAGCTCTTTTCAAACTAAAGGGGGAGTGAGCCATAAATAGCTTCACAAATTCTAGGCGACTCAGATAGAGTCTGTTGGGTTAAACCCTTTAAAACTTCCTTGAGTAGATCGGGACGAGTAAAAACTGTTAAAATAACTGGCGGCAAAGGACTAGGTAAAGGCACCTCATCAAGAGACATTGGTAAATTTGTTAAATTCATAGACTACCGCAAAACAAAATTTTTAACATCTGTACAAATCACGCCCTATATATTAACACCTTAATTTGAGTTTGTCAAGCTTAATTACACTTCGATAACTCCCAGCTAGAATTGTTTGACCTTAACTTGAGAGAAAACTTTTATTATAATGTTCGGATATCCTATCTCCTTTTCATGACCACTTATTAACCGTAGCTTCCTATCCCTAGATAAAATTTTACAACCATAATCAGCGATTACTAAAAATCATATCCTTAAAAACCCCTATCGGTCATTAAAGAGATAGGGGATAATTATTTTAGATACTTTATGTTTTTTCTGACTTGCTTTTATAAGTATCTTGAGTCAGATAGCGGATGCGAGATTTCAGAAATTCAGCGACTCCATAAATTTCATCAAGACTGTCTATATTTGTGGTTGCTTCTTTACCAGTTTCGACATTATCGGGAATACTGATTGATTTCTTACCAGTTCTTTCATGGAAGCGCAGACGACAGACTGTTTTAGTTACTTTTCCATCTAAGTTGATACCAAAATAACTTCTAGTGTCTTTGAATTGAATGCGTGCGGTATTGATTTCTTCCCGTAGAATTGATTTAATAATGTAAAATCCTTCCAATTCTTCGGGGGTCGTATTAATTTTATCTTCCCCTGTTTCTTCTGGTGGAGTATCTTCTGCTGCTGATGTATCAGGAGGATTTGTTTCAGGTTCTTTTCCTAAAACTTCCTCAAATTTTTCTTTGATGATATCATTGATATACTCTTTGAGAGAACGCTTAATAATTTCTGTGAATTTGTCGACAACCGATGCAGTTTTCACACCAGAATAGGGAGCATCTCACTTATGCAATGAGTATTAATACTTATAGATGTCAACAACTAGAAAATCTTCAACTTGATCACAAAGAGAAATGAGATTATAATAGTTATAACTGACAATTCAGAATATATCTCGATGGGAGGAAT
>NZ_JADBTZ010000265.1:0-6111 GCF_020245885.1 Microcystis sp. M165S2
CAGGTGGTCAACTACCTAATTTTCAGGGAAAAAGTACCTGAATTTTCCCCCTGATCACTCCCATGCCTGGTACTTTTTGATTGACAAAAAGTCTAAAAGTCTTACCCAACAAGGTTTTTAGATTTATTCAGCAGACCCTAAATAATTAGTCTTTAATAACCAGAATAACCAGATTTAGTATTATTGACTTATTGACTCCTGTGTGTGATGAAAACCCGATCATAAAATATCTCCTAGTATGGGTGATTAACACGGCTAAAATTCAAGCTTATATTATAACACCTTCTCGGCTAAAACTGATAAATTTAAACTATTTAAAATACGGGTTTTTATCGGTCTTTTTTCATCCCAAAATATCAAGGAGGAATAAAATTCTCTGCCTAGGGAAGAATTGAGAAGCTGTAAGGTTTTTTGAGCGGTATCTAAATCATCGAAGCTTAGGAAGTAAACGGTATCATCGAAAATAACCGGTTGATTTTGATAGGGTAATATTAGGTTAAAATTCAGTTTTTTATAAAGTCCAGAAATGGCGATTTTAAAAGGTGAGAAGCTGTAAAAACCCACACCAAATATACAAAAGTCTGGCTGATTTTGATAAATTTTGCTCTTTCTATCCAGAAAATAATTTTTATGATTAACTAAATATTGCCAAGTTTTTGGGGCTAGATACCGTATATTTTCTGTAGATTCACCGATAAACTTCTGAGTTACCAAAATGTATTTATTGATAACCGTTAGGCGATTTTGTGCTACATCTGAACCTTTAAGGAGAGGATAAAGATAGGTGGGTTCAAGATCAACGACTTCCTTTAAACCATTGACAAAAATTCCATTAACCAACTGCAATTCCATGACTTTTGAACAATCATGTTTAATTCCTGAACGCCATTTTTCTTGAGGATGCCGATGATATAAATATTCTAATCTAGTAAAAGTATTTAAATCTCTGACTAGGATATTATTTTGATAACCAATGCGCTGAAATTCTCCTTCCTCAAAACTATTGAAAACATCACAAAAATAATTTTCTGAATGAGAATCAAATTGACAAAACAGAAGACAAGCATCTACATTAGCTTGAAAATATTTTTGGGTATTGATCGGATAAATTGCCGAGTAAACGAGATTAATTTTGTGAGTATAGAGATAGTTTAAAATTTTTCTAGATACGGCCGTTTTACAGATAATTGCCAGATAAGCTGAACGTCGATCAAGACATTCGATGAGCTTAATTAACATCCACTCTGAAATATCAAAATTACTTTTTCCCGTGATGGCATCTAAACCGTGATAGCCTTGAAAATTGCTTTTTTGAGGTAAATTTTTTCCGTTAATAAGTCCTTGTTTTGAGTTGGTTATCCAAGGCAGATTACCCAAGAATAAAATATTTTCTGTCCATGGTTGAGTTAGAGAATACCAGTCACAATCAAAAAAATTCTTCTGTTCAACTTGTATTCTTTGATCTTGGGATATTTGCCGATCTTGATTAATCTGAGTGATATAATCAGGATTAATTTCAAAGCCAAGGATTTTTTCAGTTTGTTTAAAGGTAAGTGATGCCGCTTTTAAAAAGTTACCTATACCACAAGTTGGCTCAATAATAACATCGGGTTTAACATGAATTTGCCATAATTTTTGACAAATCTTTTCGGTTAACTCCGGGGGAGTTTGAAAGTCTCCATATTCAATTTTAACCTGAGAAGCTTGCATGACTAATTCTCTCTATAAATGGCTATTAATCCTTCTTCTTGACCGGCAAGATCGATTACCCTAGCTTTTTTCACTTTGTGTTCTTTGTGCCTCTGTGGTTGCTCCCGAACCCTTCTGGGATAACCCGATAGAAAAGTTTATGCTAGGCTAGATTTAACCAGACTAAACCAAGAGAGCCTATTTATTTTTGACTGCAAGCAAAAATTTCTTCAAACCAATTAATAGCCCGATTTGCTAAAGCTTCTAGGGAATATTTTTGCTCGACTATTTTACGACAAAAAGATCGATCGATCCGGTCTAAATTTTTAATGCCTGTAACTAATCCCTCGATACTATCGGGTTCAACTAAAAAACCAGTTTTTCCATCTTCGATAATTTCTACTGGACCACCACGACGATAGGCAACTACGGGAACACCACAGGCTAAAGCTTCAATAGCCACGTTCCCAAAAGCCTCAACCCAGCGCGGGGTCATCAACAGGCCAAAACAGTCGCCTAGCTCTTTTTGTAGGCTCTCGGTGGGCAAAAACCCGCGATAATCCACTAAATCGAAACTATAGGTATCCTGTAAATTTTGCCAGTAGAGAGGATCGGAAATATGACCGAAAACCCGTAAAGGTACACCTAACCGTTGACAAGCGGCGATCGCATCCTCTAAAGCTTTTTCCGGGGCAATCCGTCCCACCCAGGCTAGACAGGGGGAGGAATCGGCCCGAAACTGATACAAAGATACGTCTAAACCATTAGCCAAACAGCGATAGGGGGGAGAGAGGGAGAAAGTTTCTGCTTGGGCGAGGGTGTGAAAAGCGAGTAAATGGGGAAAACTGCGGTAGGTTTTTTGAATAACATGATCCATCGCCAAAGAAACGGAAGCCATGCTGACTAAATGGGCGACGGGAGTGGCAAAAAAAGGAGTGAGATAAAAAGGGAGCCAATCGTAGGCAAAATTAATAATTAAATCGTACTGATTTTGTACCTGTTGGGCGTAGTGCCACATATTGGCCAAAACGGCATTTTCGGGCATTAAAATCGGGGCTTGCCGGCCCTGACTTTGGGCGGAAATCTGGGCATTTCCTGCTATAGTGATTAAGGGGATATCCTGCAACTGCGAGGCTTCTGGAGCCACTACCCGCACCGGATAGCCTTGCTTAGTCAGAGTGCGAGCGAGATTATAAAGAGTTAATTCTACGCCACCGCCGCCCCCCGAACCCAAAAATCCCACGGGGGTGGAGATAAATAACAGTTTTCGACTCAATTTTGCACCTCTGTGGGTGTGGTTTCAGTGAAGGAAGTATCCTGTACGTCATCATCTTCCGGTTCACCAGTGGTTTCTAGGGGAGCAATATCTAAACGGGGCGGTAATTGCAGATTTAACTGTCTGATTGCCCAGCGTGCTGTTTCTTGCACTTCTTCATCGGAATCATCGAGAGCATGACAAATTAATTGACTGATCTGAGACATGATATCGTAGAGTCTGGTTAAATCCCGGATAGCATTTTTCCGCACTTGGGGATTTTTATCCTGGAGAGAGATAGCCAAAGCTTGGTTCATCGGTCGCAGGGAGCGGGTACAGATTTGAGCGAGGGCTTCTAGGGTTAAACTGCGTTCGTAGGAATCCCCATCCACCATACTATCGACCAAAGGCTGCATTGCCCTAGAATCGGACATTTGTGCCAGTTTCCAAACCGCCCGTCTCCGGGTACGAGGATCGTTATCGCGAAGACTTTCAATTAAACGCAGGATTAAGTCTACGTTCGGGATACGGGAGGTAGCTTGTACGGGCAAAGAAGGATCGAAATCCTCTTCACCACTGCCATTAATGTCACTGCCGGTGTTGCTGTCCGTATCGAAGGAATTGCCATTGCCCCTAGAAAAGTTGTTGAGTGGGTTTTTAGGATTGACGTAAGTTGTCTTTTTGCGGCGTTTTGAGGCTTTGCCCTTGGGACGATATTGAAAGAAAAGCGATAGTAAAGCTGCCAATAAAGCGATCGATAACAGAGCCGAGCCAGCAATTAACGGTATTGGTGAAGTCTCATTTCCGGCGGCTGCGTTGGCGGCCGTGGCGTTTTGACCTAGATACTTCTGCATATTAGCGATCGCATTTTGAGCAGATGTATCGTTCGGACGTTGTGCCAGAGCTTGTTGAAATTTTTCTAGGGCGAGTTGGTAATTTTTTTGGGCTGTGGCTTCGTAACCAGCTTTCATCAACTGATCGTAAGTGGCCACAGTCTGGGGTTGCTCTAACCTAGGGGGAGTTTGAGCGTTAGCCGTGGGTAAAGTCTGGAAATTATGACCCCAACTGCTCACACCGATAGCTAACAACAATAGGAAATTGGGTTTGATCATAGAATTAATGTAACTGTTTAGGGGGGGGGTAAAAGTTATAATAGCCTAAAAGCCATAAATGAAAAGCACTGAACTCCAGAGATGGGTCATAGACTGCGATGATTGGGAAAAGCCCTCGGTGAGCGTGGGGCGAATAGTACGGCTCCTAGGAGCGAGGATAGAGTCCACTGTTTAGAGCTTAGGGATTATCTGTGAAAAACTGGCTTAATTAAGCTTGCACAGGCGTTTTGCGCCATGTTCGACCTTGAATAGTCGTGTGGAATTGCCAATTAGCTACGGTTTCTGGATAATCGCCCCGATAGTGACCGCCTCGGCTTTCTGCTCGTAATAAGGCACTTTCCAGAATTAAGTCGGCGATGTCTAGAAGATTTAACGTCTCGATCGCTATTCTTATTTCTAACTGCACCGAGGGACACAAAAATAATTGTTCTTTGTCGGGGAGAAGATTCTGGAGAAATTGGCCCATCTTTAAGGATTCTAACTGTTGTTTCCACTGCTGCACCCGTAGGATAGCAATTTCTAACTCATTTTGAAATCGGCAAATTCCCGCATTTTCCCACATTAAAATCGGTAATTCTCTCCGTACTTTTTGCCAGTCTTCCTGTTCTTCCTGCCAGTTTTCCGCAATTTCTAAGGGTTTTTCTGGTCTTTCCCCAGGAAAGTTTTCTGGCTCTAGACCTATTGCAACTAAATTTGCCGCAAAGACAATACATTCCAAGAGAGAATTACTGGCTAAACGATTGGCTCCATGAACACCTGTACTAGCAGCTTCGCCGATCGCATACAAACCGGATAGAGAAGTGCGGGCGTTTAAATCTGTGGCCACTCCTCCCATCCAATAGTGAGCGGCGGGGGCGACCGGAATCACATCCTCAAACACATTAATTCCCCATTTTTGACAGATGCGGATAATATTAGGGAAACGATAACGCAGACGCTCCGGTTCGATTGGTCTTAAATCTAGATATACTTTGGCATGGGCGGGATCGTCGGAGGTTTTCTGCAAATGGCTAAAAATCGCCCGACTCACCACATCCCGGGGGGCCAATTCTCCGGCCGGATGGTAATCGAAGGCAAAACGCCGCCCCCGGGCATCAATTAAATGCGCTCCTTCGCCGCGCACCGCTTCACTAATTAAAAACCGCGGTGCCCCCGGCACAGTCAAAGCGGTGGGGTGAAACTGAAAAAATTCCGGGTCGCGAATCACTGCCCCAGCACGCCAAGCCAGGGCGACTCCATCCCCCGTGCTAACGGCGGGATTAGTGGTTTGGGCATAGACTTGACCGCCGCCTCCCGTAGCCAGAATGACTGCTTGCGCTCGCAGCCAACAGAGATGATCTTGATGGAGTAAACAAATACCTTGACAGCGTTGCCCTTCCGGGTCAAGCCAGAGTTTCAGGGCGATCGCTTGGGGAATAATGGTAATATTGGGGCGCTCGGTCACTTTTTCCATCAGGGTACTGACGATCGCTCTCCCCGTGCGATCGGCTGCGTGCAGCACCCTGGCCTGGGAGTGGGCAGCCTCAAGAGTGCGGGCTAAGTCGTCTCCAGAGCGATCAAAACTAACCCCCAACCGCAGCAAATCAGCGATCGCTTGGGGGGCTTTCTCGACTAAAAACTGCACGGCATTGCGATCGCATAAGCCCGCTCCAGCTTTCAGGGTATCTTCTAAATGGAAAACGGGGGAATCCTGCGGGGACGTGGCCGCCGCAATTCCTCCCTGCGCCCAATCACTAGCCCCAGTTTTTAAATCTTCTTTGGTAATTAAACCCACCTTTAAGTTAGGGGGTAAACACAGCGCGGCATACAATCCCGCCGCTCCCGATCCCACCACTAAAACATCTTGATAACTCGGCAGTTGCGAGGAAACGACCATTGAGGGGTTAATTGATAAATTCTATTTATTCTAGCACTTCATCGAAAATTTTGGGTCTGAAACCCCGTCGTTCTACGACGGCTTTACCGTTAAATACTAGCGCATTTACCAAATATATGCTAAAATGTGAGACATGGAAAAAGCCTATTCGTTTCGATTTTACCCCACACCAGAACAAG
>NZ_JADBTZ010000266.1:0-4893 GCF_020245885.1 Microcystis sp. M165S2
TAATAAATATTGGCAGAAGATTAAAGATTAGTTATTGTGACTAACTCTTTTGATTAGAAAAAGATAAACTTGAGAATTTTCGGTCAAATTTATTGACTCAAAATCAGCTGTACTTAATTTAAATGAATCAACCCTAGGGGTGATCGGGGGTAAAATTCAGGTACTTTTTCCCTGAAAATTAGGTAACTGACTACCTCAAAATCGGTAAAACCCTACACCCTACACCCCACACCCCACACCCTACCCCCACCGAAAAACTTTTTCAGCAGACCCTACTTAATACCGCTCACTAAAAACTCAAATCTGATCACCGATTACTGATAATTGTCTATTTTCAAGATTAGGATTTGTTCAAGGGATTGAGAGTAAGACAAGTTTTAATTAATTCCTCCACTCCCAGGACTGGATAAATAGGGACTCCCAACTGATTAATAACAGTTTCTAGGGTGAGATCATCTAAAAATACCGATTCCCCATGCTTGAGCATGAGGGAGGGTAATAAAACCCCATCCCCAAGATTTTTACCTTGTAATCCTTTGAGAATATCTTGCCCGGTTAATAAACCCGTAACCGTGATTTCCTGTCCCCAATAATCACTATTTAAAGCCACTAATTCCACGGTTAAACCCCGCCGATTATTTAACTGTTTAACTAGGGGTTGAAAGGCTTGTTCTACCGCATTTCCCACTACCCATATCAATCGTCTAGATGGAGTAATTTGAGCAGGTAATAACTTCTTGGCTGTCTTCTGAAAATCCCTAATAAATTGACGAATCGAGCCAACTCCGTTACCGATTTGGGGATAGTCTTCGTAGTGAGATTGAGGTGGTAAATCGACTCGGGCAATTAAAAACCATTCATCGGCTAACCACACCACATTACTGCCAAATTCTTGACAAAATTGTTTCTGTAAAGTTTGGACTTGTTCGATCACTTCTTGCGCTTTTTCTTGGCTAACGGGAATTAATTCATCTTCTTGGGGACGAAAGCGGGTTAATCCCACGGGAACTACGGCAACCGACTCCACACAGGGAATATCTCCCCGATGAAAAGAAACCAGATCTAACAGGGTTCTTTCGAGATGAATTCCATCATTAATATTGGGACAAACTACCACTTGGGCATGAATTTGTAATTGTCTGGCTTGTAGCCATTTTAACTGGTCTAAAATTTGACCAGCGCGGGGATTTTTTAAGAGACGAATTCTCAGATCGGGTTCCGTGGCATGAACGGACACAAAAAGCGGTGATATGTGCATCTTTTCGATCCGCTGCCATTCTTTTGAGGTGAGATTAGTTAAGGTTAAATAACTGCCATAGAGAAAACTTAAGCGATAGTCATCATCTTTATAGTATAAAGTTTCTCTTTTGCCCTCTGGTTGTTGGTCGATAAAGCAAAAAGGACATTTATTATTGCACTGAATTAAGCCATCAAAAAGGGCAGTTTCAAACTCTAAACCTAAGTCTTCATGATAATCTTTTTCGATTTCTATCCGGTGAGTTTTGCCCTGACTATCAAGCACTTCTAGGGTTAAAAATTCATCGGCACATAAAAATTGATAATCGATTAAGTCCCGGGGACGATTACCATTGATAGAGAGGAGCGCATCCCCGATTTCAAAACCCACCTCGGCGGCGATCGAATCTGGGATGACACCACTAATTTTAGCTGGACGAATAGTTAATTCACTCATATTTTTAGGTCGCCATCCAATTATTTAACTGCATTTCGAGAGAGTCTTTGGCCTTGTCTCACTTTTGTCAAGCTAATTCTACAGCATGGCCGATTGTTTAGAGTTGTGGTGGCAAGAAAATCAAGCAATCTACCCAGGGTTAGAAGAATTAGTCATTGATTTAGACACCAGGAGCCGCCACTGGCAGCAACCGCAGCCAATTTATCAAAAGAATGGTAGACTTTGCCCGAAAAACGCAGTGGCAAATACGGCTCATCTACTATCCGCAAATGCCATAGTAAATATAATCCAATTGAACGGTGTTGGGCAGTCTTAGAGAACTATTGGGGCAATTTTGGGTTCAATTGATGCGGCTCTTAATTGGGCTTCTAACATGACTCGGAAGGGCATAAAGCCTCTAGTGCATTTGCTAGAAGGAACTTATGAAAAAGGGGTGAAGGTTTTGGCTAAAGAACTAGAACAATTGCAACCTTTCTGGCAGCGTTCTGAAGCTTCACCCAAATGGGATGTGACGGTTCTACCCTCCTAGCTAGCAGCTTATTTTTACGCAAGTCCCTTATCGGTGAGAGTTCGAGGTTATCTGCGTCCGGTTACTTTTCGGCAAATTGTTCCCAATTAAGAGAAGACTTGCGGGATTTTCGGGGTTGCCGATTTTTGCTTGATGGCTACCGGCAAAAGATAGCCACCGGCAATTATATCAATTTATCAAAGTTAGGAGAATCATTTACTGTTAATTGATAGCGATCAAGATTGGGAAACTATGATTAAAATAGGATCACCTTGAACTTTTCCTATTCCCCTTGAGTGGCTTGTCTAACCTGTTCGATCTCTATCGCCGTCCGTTTTACGGCGGCGAGGATGTCAACATTGCTTTACCCTCAAGACATTTACCTTTAGTCAACTCATGCAAATTACTCTCAATCTTGATGACTCCCTTCTTAATGAAGCTTTTCAATTGACCAACCTTGCTAATCAAGAGGAGGTGATTAACTTAGCTCTAGAGGAGCTAGTGCGATCGCGCCGCAAAAAAAACCTTCTTGATCTTGCTGGAAAAATTCAATTTGCCCCAGATTTCGACTATAAAGCTCTGCGTGAGACTCGTCATGCTGCTGATTGATACATCAGTTTGGATCAGTATCTTCCGTGATCGCACAGGTCAAGGCCGACAAAAACTCGAAATACTGATTAACGGTCGTGACGTTTTCCTGACACGATTCACTCAGCTTGAACTGCTTCAGGGAAGTTTGAATGAAAAAGAGTGGACTTTGCTCTCTACCTACCTCGAACTTCAGGATTACGTTGAATTGGCGAATAATTCTTGGCAAGCAGCCGCGCGAATCTTCTACGATCTGCGCCGTCAGGGACTAACAGTTCGGAGTCCGATTGATTGCTGTATTGCCCAAGTCGTTTTAGATAATAATTTACTGTTGATTCATAATGATCGAGACTTTGAAACGATTGCTCAAGTGCGATCGCTGCCACACCTTCGTTTTCAACCTTGAACCCTCTAATTGTACTTGAAGGGTATTTTCGGGGTTGCCGATTTTTACTTGATGGCTACCGGCAAAAGATAGCCACCGGCAATTGTATCAATTTGTAAAAGATGGTTGACGTTTGTGCCAATCGGTGGCTTGTTCGTAGGCGTGGGCGACATGAAATAATTGATCTTCGCGCAACACATTACCGACTAATTGTAAACCGATCGGCAAACCTTGCCCATCAAAACCGCAGGGAAGACTTAACCCGGGTAAACCGGCTAAATTGACGGGAATAGTCATTAAATCTGATAAATACATACTCAGAGGCTCCGCCGTTTTTTCCCCCGCTTTAAAGGCTGTGGTCGGTGAAGTGGGAGAAACTAACACATCTACCGATTGAAAAGCTCGATCGAAATCCTCTTTGATCAAAGTCCTCACCTTTTGCGCTTTTAGGTAATAAGCATCATAATAACCCGCCGAGAGGGTATAGGTTCCCAACATAATCCGGCGCTTGACTTCCGCACCAAAACCCTGAGCGCGAGTCTTGGTGTACATATCAATTAAACTATCGGCATCTTCCCGAATACCGTATTTAACCCCATCGTAACGGGCTAAATTCGCTGATGCCTCCGAGGGGGCGATAATGTAGTAGGTGGGCAATCCGTAACGGAAACGGGGACAGGAAATCTCTTTAATCGTAGCACCGAGAGCCTTTAACTGCTCTAAAGCTTGATTAACTGCCTCTGCCACCACCTGATCCAAACCTTCCCCGAAAGTTTCCTTAATTACGCCAATTTTTAGCCCTTTTAAACTGGTTTTCAGGAATTGGCTATAGTCGGGAATCGGCAGATTGAGACTGGTAGAATCTTGGGGATCGTAACCTGCGATCGCTTGTAATAAAATCGCCGCATCTTCCACTGTACGGCCAAAGGGACCGATCTGATCGAGAGAAGAAGCGTAAGCCACCAAACCAAAGCGAGAAACCAAGCCATAGGTCGGTTTTAGCCCGACAACGCCACAAAATGAAGCCGGTTGACGAATTGATCCCCCCGTATCCGATCCTAGGGCAATCACACATTCTTGAGCGGCCACAGCCGCAGCCGAACCCCCCGAAGATCCCCCCGGCACCCGGGATAAGTCCCAAGGATTAGCGGTAACGTGATAACCGGAGTTTTCCGTGGAACTACCCATGGCAAACTCGTCTAAATTGGTTTTACCGACGATAACTGCCCCTAAATCCCGTAATTTTTGGGTAACGGTGGACTCGTAGGGGGGGACAAAATTCTCTAAAATCCGAGAAGCGCAGGTGGTGGGGATACCCTTGGTGCAGAGATTATCTTTTAATGCGATGGGAATACCTGCTAACAGATGCAGGGGTTCACCCCTGGCGATTTTCTCGTCCACTTTTTGGGCTTGCGCGAGGGCTAAATCCGGAGTTAAATGGAGAAAGCTTTTTACTTGTGGTTCGATCGCTTCAATACGAGCGAGAAATTCTCTAGCGATTTCGACGGCTGTTTTTTCTTTATTAACGAGTTGTTGATGCAGTTGACGAATCGAAGTCATGTTCAGTTACCGGTTACGGAAATTTTGGGTTAAAGCCCCGTCCTTTTAGGACGGCTTTTTAAACTATATCTTGTTAACTTAACTTTTATTGTGCTATACTGATTTTATCTAAGTACCCCCTGCGTAAAATGTTTGTCTTAGAGTTTAAAGTTAAAGCTA
>NZ_JADBTZ010000267.1:0-4931 GCF_020245885.1 Microcystis sp. M165S2
CCGCCGGGCAGTCGGTAGACGTTAAACTAAAACGCTTGTGGATTCGGTCTGACGGGGGCATAGTCTTCGGATTGTGTCTAGTTAAGAGGAGTAGAAGCAAGAATCTCCCGTCACAGCGTAGCTTGACGGCGAGAGTGTCAAATACTTAAGTTGAGAATTGCGTCGGCCTATCAAGAAAAGACTATGACGATTGAAACCGTTGCCACAAAACCCTTTAGTGACCAGAAACCGGGGACTTCTGGATTGCGAAAATCCGTTCCCGTTTTTCAACAACCCCATTATCTGGAAAATTTTATTCAAGCTATCTTCAATACTTTAGACGGTATCGAGGGTCAAACCCTAGTTGTCGGTGGAGATGGTCGTTATTATAACCGTCAAGCTATTCAAACTATCCTGAAAATCGCCGCTGCTAACGGTATCGGTAGAATCCTCGTGGGAACCGATGGTATTGTCTCTACTCCTGCTATTTCTGGGTTAATTCGCGAAAATAACGCTTTTGGCGGTATTGTTCTCTCCGCTAGTCATAACCCCGGCGGTCCAGAGGGGGATTTTGGCATTAAGTACAATGTTACTAACGGCGGACCGGCCCCGGAAAATATCACCGATGCAATTTATGCCGAGACTAAGGTGATTAGCAGTTATAAAATCCTCTCAGGGGCCGATATTAACCTCGATCGCCCCAGTTCCTTTAAACTGGGCACTATGGATGTGGAAGTGATCGATGGGGTCACTCCCTACGTCAAAATGATGGAAAAGATTTTTGATTTCGATCGCATTCAAGCCTTACTCACTTCTGGTAAGTTTAAAATGTGCATGGATTCTCTCCATGCGGTGACGGGTCCCTACGCTTATGCTCTATTTGAACAGCGTTTAGGCGCGCCCAAGGGTACAGTATTAAATGGTATTCCCTTAGAGGATTTTGGTGGTGGTCATCCCGATCCTAACCTAGTCTATGCCCATGATCTGGTAGAAATTCTCTTTGGTCAAGAGGCTCCGGATTTTGGGGCTGCTTCCGATGGAGATGGCGATCGCAATATGATCCTCGGTCAGAATTTTTTTGTCACCCCCAGTGATAGTTTAGCTGTACTAACTGCCAACGCTCATCTAGTACCGGGCTATCAAAATGGTATCACGGGAGTGGCGCGATCGATGCCCACCAGTGCGGCGGCCGATCGAGTAGCGGCTAAACTGGGAATTGACTGTTATGAAACTCCCACCGGTTGGAAATTCTTCGGTAATTTGCTGGATGCGGGGAAAGCAACCCTTTGCGGGGAGGAAAGTTTCGGCACGGGTTCCAATCATATTCGCGAAAAAGATGGTTTATGGGCGGTTCTTTTCTGGTTAAATATTTTGGCAGTTAAAGGGGAATCTGTAGAGGAAATTGTTCGCAGTCATTGGCAAGAGTTCGGTCGTAATTTCTATTCTCGTCATGATTATGAAGAAGTCGACTTGGAACCGGCAAAAGAGATGATGGCACGTCTCCAGAAGCTGGTTTTAGACCTTAAGGGTAAACAATTTGGTAACTATGAAGTGGAATATGCCGATGATTTTAGCTATACGGATCCCGTGGATGGTAGTGTGAGTAAAAATCAAGGTATTCGCATTGGTTTTACTGATGGTTCTCGGATTATTTTCCGTCTATCGGGGACGGGAACTAAAGGAGCAACTCTCCGGGTTTATCTAGAAAGTTATGAACCGGACGCGAGTAAACACGATATCGACACCCAAAAGGCCCTACAACCCTTAATTGATTTAGCCGAAGAAATCGGTCAAATTCGTCAATCTACTGGACGGGAACAACCCACGGTTATTACCTAAAATCTAGGGATCAGCTATCAGTTTTTATCGGGGAATTTTTTGACCTGCTGACCACTGATAGCCTCTCCTTAATTACTTTCAGTAATTGCTTTCTGGTACAATTTCTGAATTCCCGTCACTAATTTATCTAACATCGATCGATGGCTATCATGAGTCGGATCAAAACTCTGAACTTTAGTTAATAATTTCGCTTCCTGTACGTCCACGTCGTCATCGCTATAGATTAAAGTGCTAATCGATGCTAGTAGATCTTGATAGATTTCTGGACTAGGATTATCGCCTAAATAGGACTCTAACCATCGATAACATTCACTGGTTTTAACTGGTTTCAGTTCCGATAATAGTGGTTTAATCTCTGGATCATCATCAAGTTTTTCCCTGACAGCTACCTGTCGTAAATAATTTCTTTCTGATGGTTGAATCACACCATCAATCCAAGCAACACCGATGAGAATTTTCAGTAATTGTTTATTTTTCATTTCACACTTCCTTGACTAACTTAGCCATAAAAAAACCGTCTTGATTATGTCGATGGGGTAACACTTCGATCGCTCCCGTTTCTGTATAGTATTCTGAGAAAGATGAATTAGAGTCGGGAGTGGCCATTTTCCAATCGGGATGAGCGGCTAAAAACTGCTCGATCACTCCTTCATTTTCTAACGGATTTAAAGTACAGGTGGCATAAACTAAGATTCCCTTCGGTTTTACCCAAGTGGCAGCCGAGGCTAAAAGTTCCCCCTGTCGTTTAGCTAGTACAGGTAAATTTTCGGGTGTTTGTCGCCAACGTATATCAGGACGCTTGTGCAGGGTTCCCAATCCTGAACAGGGAGCATCGATTAGTACACGATCGGCGATGCCGCACCACTGGGGACGATCGCGACTATCCCCCAGATGTACTTCGATCGCTTTTAAGTCTAATCTTTTAATATTGGCTTCTAACTGTCGTAAACGGGATGCCGTTTGATCACAGGCTAATATTCTACCCCGATCGCCCATTAATTCGGCGATATGAGTGGTTTTTCCCCCTGGTGCCGCACAAGCGTCGATAATTGTCTCTCCGGGCTGGGGATCGAGTAGATAAGTGACTAATTGGGCGCTAATATCCTGTAGGGTGTAATTTCCGGCTCGAAATCCCTCTAAACGCTCAATATTGCCTAAACCAGAGGTTAAACGGCAAGCTAGAGGTAACTTAAGATGATTAAAAGTTATATTGGCTGATTCTAACTCATTTTCTAGGGCTTCTAGGCTAGTTTTCAGGGGATTAATCCGAATATCAAGGTCAGGAGAGCGATTAAACCATTGACAAAGTTGTTCCGTTTCCGCAACACTAAAGCGATCTAACCACAATTGCACCAACCAATCGGGGAAACTGTGGAGAATACCCAATCTAGAAGCGGTATTTTCCGGTAAAAGTAAAGGATCGTCGCCATTAGCAGTTAAACGGAGATATTGCCGCAGCATTCCGTTAACCACCGCCGCTAATTTGCCTAAATGACTGATTTTAGTTAATTCTACCGCCGTATTCACCGCCGCTGATGGGGGAATCTGGGATAGATAACGCAGTTGATAAAGACCAATATGGAGAATTCGCCGTAAATCCGGGGGTTGCTGGGCCGCGGTTTTTTTCCCCAGGCGATCGAGCAGCCCATCCAGAGTTCTTTGTCGGCGGATTATACCATAAACAATCTCCGTTGTCAAGGCTTTGTCAAGACAATTTAAGGAACTAGCGGACAAATGGCGATCAAGAGCGCGATCGGGATAAGCGGAGGAGCGATCGATATCCCGTAAAATCAGCAAAGCCAGCTGACGAGCATTATTCATGCAGTTTCTAGACGATTGCGGAGGAATTGGCGTAAAATAGTCAGCGCCGGAATCGGGATTTCGTGACCCATATTTAACTCATGATATTCAACGTTAACCCCCAAACCAAGCAGTAAATCCCTGGCTTGACGAGCTATGGCGACAGGAACGACGGTATCCTGCTTACCATGAACAATTAAGACATTTTGTGGTCCTTGGGGATGGGGTTCACCGTGCAGATAACCACTCAAGGAACCCAATCCCGCCAAGGGTAAAGATAAACCCACATCCAGCGTCATCGCTCCCCCTTGGGAAAAACCGGTCAAAAAAGTCCGCTCTAGGGGAATACCGGTAGTTGCTTCTAGGGAAATAATCCAATCGTGCAACTGTTGACGACTAGCGACTAAACCTTGATAATCGGAGGTTTCTAAAGCATACCAGGCGCGTCCCCCCGGCACTTGGGGATGATCAAAAGGAGCATTAGGAAACAAAAATTGACAATCAGCTAGATCCAGCATCGATGCAAGGGGGGCCAGATCCATGGCATCTGCACCCCAACCGTGCAGCATGATCACTAGATAGCGAGCGGGATTTTCCGGGGAAGGGGGAATGACAATCGGGTTAAAAGACAGAGTTTTTTCCTCGCAATTCTTTTTTTTCTCTATTCTATAGCGATTTTCCCGCCAGTGAGATGGGTGTTGGGGAGTCTTTTCAGTGATCACTGATTAGTAACCAGTAATCAACACTGTTCGACCGTTCCGGTTAAATAGCGGATGGTGATTCGGTAGTAAGTAGTCGGACATAAGTTTTCGCTGCTGTATAAAGTTTTGTAAATAGGGTAGAAGGCTGTATGCAGCAGCGAAAACCGCCTATTTTACATTCTTTAACATAGTGTTGTTTATTTATGTCCGACTACTTATAAGAGTATTGATGTAACAATTTTGACAATTAATAAATGAAAAAAAGTCTTTAAAAAATCCTTTTTAAAATCGGGAAATAAATGACGAATCCTAAAAGCTGAGAAATAGCTAATTCTAGTTTCAACTGCTACTCCAATAATTATCGCAGTCACCACAAAAGGCCACCTATCTTCTCCCAGAAGTTTCCGTATTTCACTAGAAAGGTCGGTGGCAGCAGTTGTCTGAGAATCTACCAAAAATAGGTAATGGGTGATTGACATCCTCACCGCCGTAAAACGGACGGTGATTCCCAAACCTCACGATTTAGGTTTCTGCTTCTTTCCCTTGCGGGGTTCCGCACCTGCCTTAACAGATTTACTCTGTTCTGGTCTTATGGTCGCTCTACAGACTGAC
>NZ_JADBTZ010000268.1:0-7069 GCF_020245885.1 Microcystis sp. M165S2
GTTGTGATAATTGTACCGGAAGGCAATTGATAGCCTGTTAAATTCCCTTGTTTCCACCACCTCCAAGCCGTTCGATAACTTATTCCTGTTTTTTTTGCCTAGTCTGATAGTTTCGTGTTCACATATTACCATGGCTGGCTAAATCTGACTATATTTGTATTGAAACTTTACAATACTTGCGGTTAGGTCGTGGGAAGATTGATAGACTAAGGTGGCTTCTGGTTGGATAGCCTGGAAATACCGAGCTAAATAGACCCTAGGCTGATTAATCCCTTTAATTGGCTGGCAAAAACAGGGAATTCCTTCTTTTTGCAAGTCGTGAACATATATTGCTAATTCTGCCATTGCCCCGACTCGATACAAGCGCCACGAACGACTAGGGATGTGTAAGCGGGCGCTATAGGCATCTATTTTAAATATTTGGGCAAATTTTAGAGCTAAGGGCTGTTTTTCTGCGTTAGCCACCGGTTCAAGAATTAAAAGCCCCATTTCTCGATTACTGGGGTTGGTTTTGGCTTTTTCGAGGGCAGCCTGTCGCTGTTGTTGTTGCTGTTCAACTTCCACCTGTTCAATCGCTTCTAAGCGGGCGATTCCTTGACGAATTTGGGCGATAAGTTGAGTATTAGCGGTTAATAGCAACATTTTTCGGTATTCTTGCCCTGCTAGGGTGATTTCTCCCGTGATTTCGTTTAAACGCGCTTGGTAGAATTTCAGCCAGGGGTTATCGTTTTCTCGGGTCTGGAAGTCGTTGACAAGACGGGTGGCAGTTTGATAGTCTTGACGGTCGAGCGCTTCAGCAATTTCTTTGAACATAGAAACTCCGGTCAATTAGCTGTCTAAATAGGCGTTAATGATAGCGAGAGCTACTAAGGGAGCGGTAATTGTTCTCAAAATCCGTTTTCCCAGTGATACAGGTAGAAAATCAGCAGCGATCGCTTGTTCTATTTCTGCCTCCGTCCATCCCCCTTCCGGTCCGATGGCAATGGTTATCTCGGTTGATGTTTGCAATTGAGAAAGTAGCGGGTCCACTGTTCTACGGGTAACACCAATATAACAAGTTGTCCCTGGGTTAGCTCCCTGGTTAAGGATGGCTAAAAATGGTTGTGGTTCTTCGATAATAGGAATAATCTGTCTTTCTGATTGTTCTACAGCTTCTCGGGCAATTTTTCGCCAACGGTCGATTTTTTGAGGACTAGGATTAACTAAACTGCGTTCTGTCAGCAGGGGAATAATCCGATAAACTCCTAATTCGGTGGCAGCGCGAACGATATCATCAAAGCCATTTTTGGGAATTGCTACCATTAAATTCACTTGTACTGGTAGTTCGGTGGTTTCGTTTATCGCTTCTAAAAGATAGGCCGAATTATCAATTATTTCTGCTAACCACGCTTGTCCTTGTCCATTTAGGGCAATAAAATGGTCATGGGATTTTAAACGAACAACTTTTTTAAGATAATGACTTTGTTCGGATGTTAAGGCAATTAACCCGTTTTCTAGGGTATTAAAATCGAGAAGAAGACGGTAATACAAGGCGGTTTATTCTATATTGCTATTGTGGTCAGGATCACTGTCAACTATATATTTTAGCTTTTATGGTATTTTTGTATAAGGTTGAGAGTAGATTGACTGAAAACCTTGATCATTAACAAATACGGGAATTGATGAATGAATTTACTAGGCATCGTTTTATACTCTTTTATGGGAGTGCTGTTATTGGGGTTAGCTGTAGTTATCTGGTGGTTAGTCGATACCGTATCTTTATCTAGCACTCAAGCGAAAAGATCTACTTCTAAAAATAATCGTCAAAAGTTGCCAATCAGTCAGAATCAACTTTTCTACCTAGAAAGAGAACTTTTAACCCTCGTGAATGGAGATAAAGCTTTAGCGACTCGATTGCTTTTAAATATTAGATTGAGAAATCCCCAACGCAGTAAAAGCTGGTGTTATGAAAAAGTTATTTATGATTTAAAACGAGATCGAGGAGGAATTTAAATTGCCACTACAACAATTAAAATTATTAGAAGAATATCACAGTAATTAACATAATGTCATTGACAAATTTTATCTACCTTGTTTAGATTAGTACCCGATTGGTGCGTCAGGGAAAAAGAGTCGCCCGCTATAGTTACTTAGACAGCGATCGAGTTATGTTATTATCACAGTTATCTTCGGGAAATCTTGACGCATTAGTGGCAGTAAAATGTCTCGATGAGGGAGTTGATATCCCACAAGTCAGTCAGGGAATTATCCTCGCTGCCGACAGTTCTCCCCGTCAATTTATTCAACGTCGCAGCAGAATTATCCCAGCAGCCGGTGGCCAAGAAAAAAGCAACTTTAATCGGCGATGTCTTTCCCCCTGGGGACGATAGTGAGGTAAAATTAATTGCATCGGAGATCAAAAGAGTTATTGATTTTGCCGGGGCAGCCAGCAATCAAGCTGCAGTTATCAACAAATTAGTCCAAGCATTAAGTTACTATGGCCTTACCTACTCAGGTCTGTTATAAAATTTCTCATCATCAAGGTATCTCTTGGCAAATAAGAATTAAGACTTGACAATCCCCACTCCCCAACCCACAGAAAATTTATGGACATAACTGCTAAAATTCAAGAACTGGCACAAAAATATGATATACCTCCCCAACTGCTAAAGGAAGCCATGGCTTTAGAAGTAGCAAAAATTACTCTAAAAAATCGGCGGCTATCACCTAAAATTGTCAAACTTATCGAAAAATATACCGACTCCTCACAATAAATAAACTCTATGACTTTGAGACTGAAACAAATTCGCTTAACTAATTGGAAATGTTACCCTAGTCAAAATATTACTTTTAACCTGCATCCCGACAGAAAAATTCAGATTATCTTCGGTAATAATGGCCACGGTAAAACTTCTCTGATGACGGCGATTTTATGGTGTCTCTATGGGGTAGATATTGTATCTAAAGAGACTCTGAAAACCTATTTTTATCGAGGTAAGGGAGATTCTTCACCGGCAATAGAAATGCGGGTAGAATTAAATTTTATTAAAAACGAGAAAAATTACTTTATCAGTCGCACAGCGAAATTAAAAGGTAATGGTAGCACTTTTTATCCCAGCGTAGAGGAAGCATTATTTTATGAAGATGGAACCATGAAAGGAAGTAACTCTAGGGAATATATCGAAGCATTACTTCCTAAGTCAATTCGAGATTTTTTCTGTTTTGATGGCTTAAAAATCGAACAATATACCCAGATAACTCAAACTAAAGAAGCAAAAGAAGCAATTGAAAAAGTTTTGGGTATCCCTGAATTAAGAAATCTGCGCGATGATACAGAAAAAGCCTTACAAGAATTAGAAAACCGTCTTAATAAGGCAGAAGGAACCAGTCAAGTTTTTAGGAATAAAATGCAACAGATGCGAGAATTAGAAGAAGACATTGATCTTAAAAAAGGTCAGCTTAAAAATGCCAGAAATAGCGAAAAAGATGCTATAATTATCTACCAAGACGCTCAAGAAAAAGCCGCTCAGATTGAAAGTTTACGAGAAAAATTAGAGGAAATTCATAACTTAGAGAAAAAGCGTATCGGTTTACAAACTCAGTTAAATAACCAGCAAAAGTCTATTGATTCTTGGTTAAAAAAAGCTTCGATACCTTTGCTGATTAACTTTGTACAGGAAATGGTCGATGATTTGCAAGTTACTAGCTTAAAAAGCACTTATAAAACTAATTCTACAGTAATTTTAAAAGCAATACTTGACGATGAAAGCTGTCTATGTGGTCGTTGTTTAGATAAAAATTCTCGGAACTTTATCCTTCAACAAATTGCCGAACTAGAGTCCTTAGAAGTGGACAACGCTACCAGAATAGAAAAAGACCAAATTAGAATTGATTTACAGGGAATTATGCGAGATAATGCTAAATTTAGCAACTATAGTCAATTACTTTTACAAAGAGATCGTTTAGAAGAAGAAATCGAAGAAATTAATCAACATATTAGACAGCTAAAACAGGAAACCACGGGAATAGATCAAGACTCGGTGAGGGAGATTTGGCGAAAAGTTGACGAATCGGAACGAAAAGTTAAGGTGATTGAAGAAAGTGTCGAACGCTTGCAAAAGGAAATTGAAATCAAAGAAAAGCAATTAGAAAATTTACGCAAAGAAGTGGAAATTTTAGCTAGTGAAAATCAGACAACATTGATGTTATCTAATCAGGTTAAAATGGCCAGAGGTTTAAAAAATGCCACTAACGAATTAATCGAATGGCATATCGACAATTCCCAAAAAATGATTAATCAAGCAACCAGCGATCGCTATTTACAAGTAACCAACAAACCGGAGGAATATAGAGGAGTAGAAATCACTCCCGAATACACTTTAGGAATCCGTACCATCACAGGAAAATTATTACATCCCGATGTCTTAAGTGCAGGAGAAAAGGAAGCTTTAGCTTTTGCTTTTATCACCGGTTTAAATCAAATAACTGATACTTGTGTTCCTCTGATTATGGATACACCTTTCGGACATTTAGATGAAGAACATCAAAAAAATATTATTAACTCTCTCCCTAATTTAAACTCCCAAGTAATTATTTTAGCCACGGATCGCGATCTACCTGATCCACTTTTAAATCTCTTACGTCCCCACACTGCTGATATTTTAAAAATTCACCGTTTAGCTGTCGATGAAGATGCTTCCGTGATTGAAGTGACGGAGAGTTACTAATGCAGAGAATCGATCCCAGTTTGAAGATTTATGCCTCGGAAACTTCCAGAAATTATCTACAGATACTAAAAGATAATAAAACTTTTGAGCGCATGGTAGATGCTTATTTATTCGCCGCTGCTTTTGCCATTAAAGAAGACTTCAGTATCTACGGAATAACCTTAAATAATCGACAGGATTTAATTACTATTAGCCAAATCGATCCAGAAGTTATTTTAGCTTTAACCGCAGGAATTTATATTATCTGTAAAAAGAATTCCTATCCTCAACCCAGCGATGGCAAAGAAGTTTTAGATAAGATCTGTCAATACGCAGAAGTGGGATTAAGGGAATTAAAAGAACGCTGGCAAGGCAAAGTCAGCCATCAAATTCAAGCTGATATTGAGAGAATTATCAATAATCTCTGAAATTCTCTGGCTCTAACTATCTTTTTGAGGGATAACGTCAAATTAGATTCTTTCCACACTGCCAAAAAAGACGGGTTCCACGCGAATAGCAATGATACTAGCCGGACGTAAAACCATATATTCCCCTTGGATATTTCTGATCGGAACATTGATAAAATCCTGGGAATCGGCTTTCGGAACTAATTCGTTGCTGTACCACTTTTGAAATTCTTGGATAGTCAAAAAACGGACTTCCTCGCGATGTCCACTGCTTAAGAACAAATGTACGGCGTACTCGTCAGCTTTTCTACTCATTTTTTTAACTAATCAGATTGAATTTTTGTAATAAAGTTGCCATTAAAGGCGGAAAAGTGAGACGCAATTCGCTAAGATCCGAGAAAATTAATTTTTGGTAGCTTGGCAGGTCAAAAGCTAGTTTACCCTTTAATTCCGCTCGATTTTGATAGGTTAGCAGAATTTGTCCGCCCTGTTTACAAGCGATCGCATAACCTAATTCTACACCCACTAGGGGACTGGGCAGTAATTCCGTTTCCTTTTGGCTAATCGCCGTAGCATCGGCAATAAATAATAAACTTTTGCGAATTTTGCGTAATTGACTATCACTCAATCTAGTGACATTGCCCTCAGTTCGGGGCGTTTCTTCGATGGTTAAGGGCAAACGGGAGCGTTTATTGAGATTTTCGACGGTTTCGGTCAAAATTGTTTTTAAAGCGGTGCTAGAGTCCTTAAATTGGCTTTGGGAGCTAAAATAAATGACGGGATCCAACCAAGCGCTTAGGTCCTGTTTAGTAAAGTAAATTTCTTGGGAAATCAGGTCAATATTCGAGATGACGTAACCGCCACTACCTTCGAGGTAAAATTCCACCCTTTCCCCTTCTAGATAGCGTTGGAACCAGACAGAACCCTGTATCGTCAGACTATCATCGAGAAAATCGGCCCTTAAACCCGATTTTAAGAGACTATTGCGACTTAAGCGCAAGTCGTGGGGACGTTTGACAACCTCGCGGATAGGTTCGTATTTGTCCAGATACCAAGCTTTCAGAGCGATGATGGCCATAGGTGTGGCGATTAAAGACACTCACCCATTCTAGCAGTAAGCACCGATATCCTCTCCACATTCATCGGCTAGGTAAGAAAGAGCGCGAAATCTTAACATCATTAGGTTTTCGTAGAGGGGATTTAGCTTGCAAAGGGGCGGAATCTCTAGAATTGTCCGGCTAAATAGGGTAATTTTCCGCGCAAAGGGACATTGAGCCGGAATTAGACGACAAATCTGATGGGCTAGTGCAGGTGTATTAATCTCTAGGCGATCAATTCGTTGCCGCAGGGGTTGCCATAAATCCCATTTTGGTTGCGGTGACGGGTTTTTCCGATTGCCTTTCGACCAAGGGGCAATCCAATTAGACAAAATTATTTTATTTGTGGTATAATCTGATACATCAGCATTGGTCATGGCTTTACCTTCTATTGATTGACTCATAAGGTTCTATCTGAGATTACGAGAGGGCGAACAATCTTTCCCGAAAATCCTCTAGGACGTTCAGACATTTGACCGCTTTAACAATAACATCTCTGGGATAACAGATGTGGCTTATCGCACCAGCAGCCCAGATGCGGGAGTAGCATTCTAGCGATGACGAGACAGAATTATCTCGCCGAATGATAGGAGTGAACTAGACAGAATCTATTGAAAGCGAATAGGCAACAGAGGACAATAGATAACGTCACGAGTGAGTTTATCTAGATTAATCTCTAAGCTTCGTCCAAAGATATTGGCTCTGATTAGAGCTATTTCTAGGTTAGCAAAAACTCAGGTTTTTTCACGTCAGCATAGTACATTTTTTCGGGGTATAAAATAGCACCCGCTTTTGTCAAAGATACGCAATCCAACGGGTGGGGTGTGGGGTGTGGGGTGTGGGGTGTGGGGAGTGGGGTGTGGGGTGGAGGGTGTGGGAA
>NZ_JADBTZ010000269.1:0-12359 GCF_020245885.1 Microcystis sp. M165S2
CAATTGTCTATCTTTTGGTATTAACCTATTTGTGCCTTAAGTGTCTCCCTGTATAGATTTCAGCTACTTTTAGGCGTAGGCACTCTCATCGAATTTTATTTTAAGTTAATTATTTGCATAACAATTACCGAAGAGCCATAATGATTACGTTCATGGGGAAATTTTTCGTTGTTGATTGCTAAATAGTCAGATGAGCTAAAACTCTAAAATCCCTCGCAGTTGTAATTGCCAAGTTTTTCCATCCGCTAGAGGATAGACTACCGCGTGATGGATGACGGTATAGCAATCGGAATAATTCGGATCGTAGTTCTGGAACTCGAATAGATCCTCAACGCTTTTATAGTTCCACTGGTTGATTCTAAAATATTGGCTAGGTACCAAACAATGATAGTTCCCGTCGAGGTAAACTCCATAGATACCCCGGCGCTTATTTTCTAGTACAATTGGTTCGCTCCCTCCCATTCGACGATTCGCTAGGCTTTCTTCTGTAGGAGATACTTCGATCGGGGAGTGGGAAGAGCTAGATACTGAAGGTGCTGTACTCTGGTAAGTCTGGCTCGCGGGTGGTTCAGGAGGTTTCAAAGTAGTTATGCCAGTTGGTTCTTTTTGTTCCTGAACTTTCGTATCTTTGGTTTTCCGATTGTGTTTTTCTACTTCTAAATCGGCAATTCTACCATTCATTAATTATACGGTTTTCTTGTGTAATTTTTTGCTCGATATATTTAAACTTTTCAGAGAATTTTTGGTAAAGTTCGTTGTAGACCTGATCGTAAATTTTATAATAAATTTGAGTTTCATTTGTACTCAAATTTTGAGAATTAACTTGAGAACCAGATGATGGGTTAGAAACCATTTTTGAATTGGCGTTTTCTAAATCTTCTAACTTAACTTGAATTTTGTCTAAGTTATCAAAGGCTTCGTCTAAGTGATCAAAGGCATTGTTTAGATATTCTTCTAAGGTATTTAGCTTGTGACTTTGTTCGATAAACTCATCTCTGGTGACTAAATCAGCGCGGATCTTTTGTAATGTATCGTAGGCTAATTCGGCTAGTTGAGCGTTTAATCGTTGATTCCTCCTTTTGCTCTCCTCTAACTCGGACTGAAGACGATCGATCTCCTGTTGCGCTTGCTTTTGTTGCGATCGCAATTCGTCTGCGGGATAGTTAGGATCAAAGTTGATTACTCCTTTTTTCTCTAGTCTCCACTCTGTCCCGTTTGGCATTCCCGACACCTGAGCGGCCTCTAGTAATACAAAATCCCCGTGTTCAGAAAGTTCGTATCCTTGACAGTCGAATAGAGATTTAACGGTGGCTAGATTAAATTGATTGATGCGTAGGCCGCTTTGGGGCAGTAGCCAGTAATTAGCCTCGACTAGGACTATCCAATAGTTCCCGTTTTTCTGTTCGGCTAGAGATGGCCTGTCCCTATTAGATTGAGAAGGATGAACCGCAACTTTGACCACTTTCGGGGCCAGAACTTTGGGTAGGAAATTATAAATATCCACGATTTCGGCGATCGCAAAATTTAGTTTCGTCATCTGGGTAACTTCTCTCATCACTCCTCATCGTACTCTAGCGCGCTAAAATCGTAAAACCCCTCGCTGTTGTAACTGCCAAGTTTGCCCACCCGCTAAGGGATAGACTACCGCGGGATGGATGACGGTATAGCGATCGGAATAATTCGGATCGTAGTTCTGGCACTCGAATATATCTTCAACGCTTTTATAGTTATTCTGGTTGATTCTAAAATTTTGGCTAGGTACCAAACAATGATAGTTCCCGTCGAGGTACACCTCATAGTAACCCCGACGTTTATTTTTTAGTACAATTGGATCGGTCCCTCCCATCTCGCGATTCGCTAGGCTTTCTTCTGTAGGAGATACTTCGATCAGGGATGAGGAACGAGCATCTTGATCATAATTATCTCCTCCTAGGGAGTGGGAAGAGCTAGATACTGAAGGTGATGTACTCTGGTAAGTCTGGCTCGCGGGTGGTTCAGAAGGTTTCCAAGAAGTTATGCCGGTTTCTTCTTTTGGTTCCCAAACTTTCGTATCTTTGGTTTTCCGATTGTGTTTTTCTCCTTCTAAATCGGCAATTCTATCATTAATTCTACGGTTTTCTTCTGTACTTTTTCGCTCGATATCTTTAAACTTTTTAGAGAATTTTTTGTCAATGTCTTTGTAGACTTGATTGTAAATTGTATGATAAATTTGAGTTTCATTTGGACTCCGATTCTGAGAAGCAACTTGAGTAGATGGGTTGTCTATACTTGCCTCTGGTGGGTTTCCTGCTGGGTTTGTTCCCCGATTCCAAAAAAACTTTAATACAGAAGATAGGTTTCGTATAGAAAAACTTTGACGCAATTTTTTGCGGCATCTTAACAAAAAAAATCCGCCCGCTAACAATGCTAATATAGCAACGAGAAAAGTGGTATTAGAAGAGGTTTTTTCTTTTTCTAACTGTGCTATTCGATTAGATAATTTTTGTATTTCTGGATCGATGGAAGGTTTAGTGCTTCCTTGAACGGGAGATTTTAATTGTTTAATATTATCTTCTAGTGACGTCTGTTTATCTTGAAGAAACGTCGTAATTTCCCCGACGGTAGTATCTCCAAAGTTACCATAATTATCTGGGGAGATATTTCTTTTTGTGAAAAAATCTAAGTCTTTCTGAACATTTTCAATTGCACCTCTTGTCAATCCTTGTTTAAAAGGAGTGATTACCTTTTGAGAGATTTCCTCTAAAGTGCTATCGATGTCACCCAAAATTTTCTCAATGGTTGTTTTTTCTTCACCTTGTAACTTCGATAGCTGATTTTGACGATACTCTTTTATTTTTTGCTGTAAATTTTCTATCTTTGTACTAACTTTATCACTGTTAATAATTTCCAGCTTTTTCTTGTCAGTAATCTTAATCGCTCCCTTGAGGGCATCGAGAAACTTTTGCTGTTCGGTTTTGAATTCATTGAAAGCTTTATCGATATCGCTCTGTGATTGAGGAGATTTAGCGACGGTTGCTGGGGAGGTTTGAGGGGTTGTATTTTTGGGGGAAACAGCCCCTCTTCCGCATCCGACGAGGATACTGGACACGAGTAGGAGGGATAGAGCCAATTTAGCATAGCTGATTTTTTTCATAGGATTCACCGATTTTATATATCAGAATTGTAGGATGCCGCGTTCCTCGAATTGCCAAGTTTCCCCTCCGGGTAAAGCGGAAACTCTAGCGGGTTTGAGAAGTTCAAAGTTACCCTCTAGCTGAAGATTGTTACAGTCGAAGAAGTCTTCGATCGTTTTGTAGTTGTGTTGGTTCAGTCTGAGGTTGTTACTCGGTACTAAATATTCTGTGCCGTTTTCTTTGATGATCGAATAATTGCCGCGACGATTTTTCTCGAAGATTACCCGCGAGGAAATACCAATTTCGAGCTTGCTTAAGCTTTCTTCGGTGGCGGTGACGTTGATTGCCTGTTGGGAAAAAGACTCTCGATTGTGATTATATTTTCTTGCTAGATTCGATTCTTCTAGGCTAATCGGGTTCTGAGTTTGTGGAGAGGATTCTAGACAGGTATCGATTGTTTCAGAAAAACCAGATGATGGGTTAGAAACAATTTTTCTATTGGCACGTTCGTTCACTCGAATATTGTTTTCTAAATCTCCTACTCTATTGCTAATTTTTTCAATTTCTTCTTGAGATCGAGAAAAGTTTTCTTGATTTTTTGTAGCTAACTGTTCTTGATTTTGCTCGATATTTTTAATATTACTATTGATTGATTCTAGTTGTTCTTTTAGAGTTATATCTCGCTCTAAATGTATGGTTTGTAACTTTTCTTGTAAGGAGTTTTTCAAATCCGTAAGCTCGGCTTGCAAAGGGTCGATCAAATCCCTTTTGATTTTATCAACTAAAGACTCTTCATCTTTCGTCTTGGGCTTGTTATATTTATCTTTAATACTACTTTTCTCTTCCCAAATACCTTTCGCCCAGATAATAATTTTTTGAGAGTCATTATTCAGAGGCCAGTTACATACCGTACAACTCTCTTGCCCTTCGTTATATATAGCATCACAAACTGGACAATTAGACATCATCGTTCTCCCTTAGACTTTTTGTTAAGGGGAGTAGAAAAGACCTCGCCGGTATTTTTCCTACTTCCCCTCTGGTTAGCCGTTATTTGCCAGCCCACTCCTTGCCTAAAACGCGGAGGAGTGCCTTTAATCCTAGGATAAAAGGTGGCTCGACGCGGATGTTTTCTGAATCTCCCCGAATGTAAACGAGATTCGTTCTCAGTTCTTTATGGACTTCACGCCAGAGACGATCTTTGTAACTAGACTCCAGTTCGCCATTTTTAAAAGCGGGCATGGGTTTAAGTCCCTGAATGTCGATCTCTTTCACTGCGGTGTTGAACTCGTTTAGAAAAGCGGGAACTTCCTGGAGTTGGGGCATATCGAAGCCGGTGATATTGCCTTCCAACTCCAGATAGTCTTTCCACGTAATTTTTTGACCGTTCACCTCGCAATCCTCCCCGGCGATGACTGGTTCTGGTTTTTTGCTGATAATTCCTCCTAGGGGAGTTCGGTCTAGTACCAGACCACAGGCGACTTCATCCTTGGGACGGGTGCTTAATCGGGTGATCTCGTTGGTGTCCGGGAAACCGGAGGCCTTACTCAGCATCCGACTGAAAAGTTCGTTAACTTCGGAGTGACGATCGAACCGTCCGCCGATCGCCAGCCAGTTCAACAGGCGCGAACCGTTGCCACCGATGTACACGGGGGTGATTTCCGGTCGGCTGTAGCGGTCTTTTTCGTAGAGAACCTGTAACAGAATCCCCACGTAGTAGTATAGTCCCGCCGTACCGATCGCCATCAGTCGGAGTAATCCTTGGAATTGGGGATCTTCTTCAAGAAAGTCTCTTTTCTTGAGTAAGTCATCACCCATGTTACGAAGTAATGAATCAATCTGGAAGTGGAACTCCCCCCCTTTATATCCCTGCCAGTAGCCACCTTCGCTCGCGTCTCTCCCTCCTAATAACTTCTCGGCGAGAAATCCGGGATTGAGTTCCAAGAATTGGGAGAACAGATGTCGCCCGGCTAATTGTACCGAGCATTGATGCACCAGTTGGAAGCGATCGGGGGCCTCCGTCCAGATGGAGATATCCGAGGTTCCTCCCCCTATATCGATACAGGTGCTATTGACGAGGTTGTGATCCTCCTGATCGGCGAAATACTGGGCCGTTGCCACACTTTCCGTGCGGAAATAGGTGAGATTATCCTGTTGCGGGCAAATTTGGCTGATCCCGGTTTTTGCTTGCAACTCCTCGGTTAAATCCTGCCAGTTGCGTGCGTAGCGGGTTTTATCGGCGCGGGAGAAAGCGGAAGGATAGGAGAGAGACCACTGGATTTGTTGGATGCCGTTTTTGGCTGCGAGGGCTGTGACATGAAGGGCTAAATGCTTGAGAAAAAGCCGATTGACGATGATATTTGTCCATTTGAGATCGATTTCGATCCATGGCTCATTCGCGCGCCTGCCGAAGGGACCGAGAAAATAGATCCGACCGTCGTAGATCGGGCGTTCTTTCGCTACGTTATTCGCTTTCCGGGTGGTTAACACGCTACTGAGAGGTAACGGTTTCTCTGGGGGAAAGAAGTTTTCGGGAACGAAATACTCGAACAGGGTGGGCATTCGAGTATCGGACAGTACCTCCGTCATTTTGAGATGCAGACTTTCTAAGGGAAGCGGTTCGGTTATTCCCCGGCGATTGACGTAGATATTGGTAAAAGATGTCCCAAAATCGACCCCCACTTTCCAGGAACCCTCCAGAGCGATCAATGCCGGCGTTTTCAGCAGGATTAGGCCGAGGAAGTTTTTCGATCGATCCCGACATTCGATACAGGAGGGATACTCCTCTAGTCGGGTGAGTTGATAGGAACCCTTGCCATCTTGGAAAATATGCGGTTCTTTGGCGCCGGGCAAATTCACCTGAAAAGTGCGATCAAGCGGATTCGAGGAACCGAGAAATTCCAGATCGTAGTAAAAGGCGTAATATTCCTTCCAACCCTGGGACCGGAAGTTCGGCCAGATCTCTAAAACCGGAACTTGGGTCAGGGCGTTGTCTTCCTTGATGGGATAGTCTTTAAACACCCGATAATTCTGGGGATTTCTCTCGTCATTGTTCATGCCCGATAGGGGCAGGTCTAGGGATACCCGCAGAACTGGCCCCTCACTCCCGTTGAGCGTACTGAACTGGAGCTTCCGCAGTAACTCTTCGGGGGTAAAGTAGTCCAGGAGGATCGGGTTGAGGGGCAGGAGAGGGGTGATTTCCTGTCCTTTGAACACGATCGACGGAGTGTTATCCGGCAAAAACCCCCCTGGTAGGGCATCTTCCACATCGATAAAGTGAAATTCCGGGGTAAATAGATCCTTGGACTCGATCCACCGGATATCTTTCCAGAGGATTTTCCCAGTCTGTAAATCCTTGAGGATAGATGGAGAGGCGAGGGTTTGATCCTGATAGATCCAGATATCTTGGGGCGATCGATCCCACGAGCGAGCGATTTCTGGATCGATAATCAGGAGAGGGGGAACGAGGCCGCGCTTATTCTCGCTGGCCACGACCCGCACGCAGGATTCTTTCGGTTCGGCTTTGACGGGACGATTGAGGGCGTTTAAAAGGCCTCGATTGAGAGGAACGCCGAAAAATTGGGGATTCTCGCTTAAACTCAGCCGTTGTTCCGGTTGCTCTCCCAAGCTGTTCTGAAATTCCTGTAACAGACCCCGCATCGTATTCTGGGCGATCGCTTCCCCCTGATAGCGATTTAACTCGTTATTGAGGTTCTCCAGCCAACGCCAGAGCAATGCTTTTTCACTGGCATTGAGATAACCTTGCGGCGCTTCCAAACAACGGGTCTGCCGATTCCACCAGGGCAGATTTTCCCATTTGCCCGCTTCGGAGGGAACGACGATCGTACTGGGGGAGGACATCCCCACCGATTTCCCATCCCATAAAAAGACGTAGATATCCTGCCAGGGATTTTTCGCCTCCAGAAAATAGAGGGTTTTACTGGGGGGATCGGGCCGCAGTTCGTAGAGGGAACGGGCGAAGGGGTCTTTATGGCGGAGTTCGCCCAGTTCTAGCAGTTGTGCCGAGAGGGGAAAACGTCGCATTTCGGCCAGTGCCAGGGCCGCCAACATTCCCTGCCACTGCTCGATCATCTGCCGGTGAATGGGATAGGCCTTGTTGTGAAGAGCCATTTCCATCGAGAGAGGACGGGCCCAGATGGTGGGTACGGAACTGACGCTTTTTACCTGGCCGGGGGATTTGTAATCGAGGCTGGAAGCCACATCGCCAAAGGTTTTAAAATCTTGTGCGTCCCATTTTCCCGCTTGATCGGAGGGACGGACATCGCTATCGGATTTTAATTTGGGGAGTAATAAAAACATAAGCTAAGGGCTATTGTTTGCAAAAGGTGTATAGGGCTTTGGCTAATGCGGCGATCCCGGGTTCTGCGGAATTGTCGGGTTTATAACTCTGTAGGTTTTGCATGAGAGAGGTGATCGTGTCTCTCGATTTGGTCTTATTATCGAGGGGGCGATCAAGTACCAGTTCCGCTAACTGTTCCCGTCGGAGGGACTTTTCCGGATCGCCCATCGCTTGGGTGTTGAAGAGTTGGATCTGTTCTCCCTCGATCTGGTGCAGACGGTACAGCCAGGTGAGATAATCCCGACACCAGGCACTGATCGTCTTGAGTGCCTCCTGTTGTTCGGGCCCCCCTAACCGCGTTCCCCCATTCCCTGATCCCTTACTGGGAAAGAAAGGACGTGACCAGGGCGCAAGTACCAAGCGATCGTCGTTTCTCTTCAGGATGCCGTTGAGTTCGGGTTCAAACTCGGACAGCCAACTGTAGGCGAATCGAGTCCCGTTGACGAGCGCGGGTTGGATTTCCGCTCGATCCGGCAGATCGTCCCAAATCAGCCGACCGATTTGCTCCCGGCCTATTAAAACGACTTTTTCCCCTATTTCGGCGGTATGGAGGAAAAAATACCGCGCGGCGAGGGCGCTATAGAGTTCTAGGAAGTGGGGATCATTGCGCTGGCTATTTTTGCCGACGCTAAATTCCACTTTCGAGAAGTTTTCATTTCCCAACAGAAAAACCGTATCGAAGGTCTCTTGCGCTTGGGTCATGTAATAGCGCAGGGCGGCTTCGGTATTCAGTAAAAATTGTTCGGAACGGGCGAAAATCCCGTCCGAATCTTCTCCTGGCGGCGGGGTGAAACCGAAATAGGGCAACATGAATAGACAACCGATCTTGACCCGATCTTTGACCCCGATATTTTTCAGTTTATTGGCCAGTAAACGGGCGATCGTCGGTAGTCCAGAGGCTCCAGTTCCCCCGAACATCGACCCGCAGAGAAACACTTTCGGGGCTTTTCCTGCGCCTGTGTCTGCTTGTATTTGTTTGATCAGCGCTCCCCAGGGTTCTTGATCCAATCTTTCGAGATCCACTTGGCTCATCACCGCCGAACCGATCGCCGGACGACCGCGAAAGCCTACGTCTAGGGCGACTTCCTGTTCCTCTTTGGTGTAGAGAACATCGAATAGATTACCGAGTGCGGGTTGATTTTGTTTGAGCGTGTTGTAGTTGAAAAAGGCTTTCAATTCTTTGCTGGAATTCACCCCCGCGAAGGGAGACCAGAGATCGAAGGATTCGATCTTGGTTTTCATCCAGGGATTGACTTGGCGATTATCTTGGTTCTCTTTGCCGACGATCAACTCCTGACATCGGCTGTAGATACTGAGTGCGTTTCTCGATCGCTCTAGATTCCCGTTGGTTTCGTCCGCGTCGATAAAGAGAACTTTTAACGGTTGTTCGGTAAACAGTCCCACCGAGGCGAGTTTCGTGATTGCCTCGATACATTTCGCCCCCGTTCCCCCGATGCCGATCACATACATGGCCATACTGAATTACCTCCTTTTTTTTCTTAAAATCGATCGATGATATCCCGCAGTTGATGGGATAGGGGTGGTGTGTAGATCAACAGGCCCGGGGTGCTACTGGCAGTCGGTAGCCAAAACAGGATGAGGATATCCAATACAAAAAAGAGGGCGAGGAGTAAACGCAGTTCTTCGATCGGATTGAAAAAACCGATGGCGAGACCGATACTCAAAATAGGAACGATTCCGAGAAGCCACCACCACAAGCTCCAAGCTCTGAGTTCATCCGGTCGTCTAGCGGCCGATTTCGCCGTCATCACGCACCAGAGGATTGTACAAGCGATCGACACTCCGAAAACAACCCCCGCCGCCACCATATACGCACCATTCGCCCAACTTGCCAGGGCCGCCGTTGGATCTTGAACACTGGGTGACCAAATCACTCCCGTTCTAAAAATAAAGGGTTGAACCAAGAACATGAGGATCGCACCCACAAGGGTAATAGCGATCACACGAATTATTTCACCAGGTTTCATAGTTATCTCTATCTAATGGGATTATTTCGATGGATATTTACTACAGGTTTTAGCCACTTCTGACTCTGAGCGGCTAGGATTAGAATGGTAATCAACGAGCCAGTCACAACCACTTATTAATAATTCGTGTAAGGTTGGAACTAACCATACTTCAATTTTGCCCTTATCCCCCTCGACGACAATATATCTTCCATCGGGACTGAAACTAAATCTATTAACCTTAACAAATTCGCTTGTGAATTCAGCGATTTGTTGGCGCTTAGAATAATCCCATATCTTAATAACTCGATCATCACCCACCGTAGCTAGGTACGAGCGAGCCGAACTCAGCCAGCTTGATGGATTCTCGTTAAATTGACCGAAGCCGATATCCATAATACCTTTTTGGTATCCAGTATTGAGTGGTTCAATGCTTCGACCGGATCGATCGAATAAGTAAATCTTACTATCTTCGGTTGCCGCCATCGCGATATCCCCGTTCTCATTGATATCCAAACCGCTAACACCTCCCCGGTAGTCATGAGCTTCCAATGGCACTTCTTTGGGATTCTCCAAATCAGATATATTCCATAGCTTTGCACTGTCACTTCCTACAGACACAAACTGTTGACCATCTGGACTGAAGCTCATGAACTTTACTTGTCCCTGATTAGGATCAGGCATTGATGTCGTTTGAGTGGGCTTTTTTCCCCAAAGCCAAAACATTACAGCACCTTGTTTATTACCTGTAGCGATAATCTTTTTAGAAGGGTGAATGGCAATACTTGTAATATCATTCTGTCCAGTAGGTATCGAGATAGGATATTGTACCTGTCCTACTAAATTCAAGAAATTAATCTCTCCATCTTTCTTGACAGAAACAATTTGCCCATCGCTTTCTGGCGTAAAACCAATTGCGATAGATGGAGATACTTTCTCCTCATCTTTGAAGGGAATTTTCCTTCCTTCGACAGACCATAATTGAACGATATCATTTTCGTCTAAAGTAACAATGGATAATATTTGAGGATCATTTGAATTATTGTCAGAACGCAAGGTTAAGTTTTTAAGCGATCCCCCCTCGGTCGAGAAACTTGTTTTAGTTTTAGATTTTGAAGAAAAATCCCATAGACGAGCTTGATTTTCTTGGGCGACTGTAATTAGTTTATTCTTTTTAAGATTAAAACTAGCGTTTTCTATTTCCTTGTCTTTAGGTTTTTGCTTTGAGGCATAACCTTTTAAAGAAAATCTTTTCTCTATTTCTGGTTCATTTTCTAAATCAATTTTAAGGAGTTCAAGTAAATCTTTATTTTCATAAACAACAAATAAATTGTCATCAAGAAAGTTGATTTTTAAATATGGATTTCTGTCAGGGTTTTCGTAGATATCCAACTCTTTTGGGTCAGTCAAAGAGTGATTCTCTTGATACTTCCAAAGCTTAATTTTTCCATTTTTTGCTGCTGTAGCAAGCTTCGTACCCTCTGAATTAAAGCTGATGTCAAAAGGAAATACTTGTCCGAGTTCTTCTGAAATAAGATTTTGTCCTTTTAGATTTTTTAGCTCGATCAATCCTTTTTTTCCTGCACTCGCTATTGCGATTAGTTGATTTCGTAAATTTAAACTATATACAGTTCCATTGGTATCGAAATCTTTTTCTTCATGCCCTTTTTCCACGTTCCATAGGCACACTTTATCACCACCACCAGTAACTAGGTACTTACCATCTTCAGAGAAACTAAGACTACGAATGCCCTGATTATCTCGATGACATTTAGTTAATTCGTGAATCAATGTCAATTCAGGAATTCGCAAGATTTTTACAGATCCGCTTTCCCCACCAACTGCCAGTTGTTTTCCATCAGGATTAAATTCTAGACTTATAATTTTTTTTGAATTATTATAATCTGTTATAAATTCTCCCGATAATTTCCAGAGTCGAATTTTATTATCCTCTCCACCAGTAGCGATAAAATCCTTATCTGGAGTAAAACTGACCGCTTTCATTAAGGGGTTTAGATTATTCGGATCGGGGGTGATTCGATTTTTTTCATGAATTTGAGTAACGATAGTTTGTAGAGCTAATAGAGGAGAGGAGGGAAGATTTTCTCTAAGTAAGGGAATTTTATTAAATCGAGTATTATAAATTTGATCTCCTGATTTTATTGCATTTTCTAAGGCTTCTATTTCTTGCTTGTCAAACTGATTTAAAGCCTCCATTCCTGATGCTTTCATTTGGTCTATATAGATGTAGAAAGATAATCCGAGAGAAACGATTATTCCTAGTACTACTAATCCAGAAAACAAGAGTAATCTTTTTCGACTATTCCAAGAAATTTGAATAAGAGCTACCCAATTTACGATTTTTATACGCCAACTTTCTGGTATTACGGGTAGTAACTTTGATAAATCCTTTGATAAATCTGATAAAAGAGTTTTAACTTTTGACCAGAAAGGGTCGAAAAAACCACACAATAATAGCGCGATGTTTATCAAAGATCCTACCCAGTTATTCCATGATGATGGCGAGGTCGGGGGTTTAGTCGGATTCGGGGGTTTAGTCGGATTCGGGGGTTCAGTCGAATTCGAGGTTTCAGTCGAATTCGGGTCAAGAGCTATAACGTCTTGAAGAAAGGTTTCGTAGATTCTATTGTGAATCTTTATCTCATTATTTTGGCTGACCAGTAGGCCTAAATTAATTAGTTCTTCTTGTTCTGGAGTACGACGATAACTGTCTCCACTGTTCTGTAAAATTTCCTGACAAATATTGACGTACTGACCGTTTCTATTTAGGGTCTGCTGAAAAAGTTATTGAAAAGCACAGGTCTCTTAATCAATGATTTCACTTAGCTACAAGCATAAGCTTTAGTTGTTGATTAGCTTCTAAGCTATAACTTATTGTCATCATTGACCGAGAAAAAGTGC
>NZ_JADBTZ010000027.1:0-6789 GCF_020245885.1 Microcystis sp. M165S2
CAGAAAAAGGATAACTAGATAGCAAGTGATATTCTAGTAGGTTCGGTTCAGACATAATCGTGTAAGACCTAAGTAAGGGAAACCAGAAAGGGCTGTGATTAGCTCAAGAATCCTCACGCCTTTAGGCCCAGGAGTGTCAAAATGGGATTTGTAATTAAGCTTGTTGGGAGCCTGAGCTATGACTAACCCGAATTCGATCGAACAGCTATCGCAGGAATTACTCGATCTAGACCAAGTAGATGCCGATACTGGGGCAGATTTGCGGCAAAAAGCCCAAGAAATCCTCGCTGAAACCAGTATTGACCTGCCGATTCGAGAAGCGATCGCCGATAGTCTCAGTCAAGGCAATCAACTACTTACCCTCAAAACCGTCGGCAAGGAAGAAAGTTACTAGCACATTTGGGGTCAAAAGTCAAGATGAAAGAAAAAAATTTTTTTGTCTGGCTGGGGCGATTTTTGGCCTCTTTTGGGCTGTTATCGGGGATAAGTGGCTGTAATTCTCCTCTTTTGATCACTCCTCAAGTTCCCGCCGGTGGTTTAAATAGTTTTGCTCCCGATCAATTCCCCAGTTATAGTGCTGATGGTCGCTATTTAGCCTTCGCTTCCGATCGCTCCGGTCGTCGTAGTATATATTTATTCGATCTGCAAGAAAAGCGCTTAGTTAATCTCCCTAACCTAAATCGTGGCGATTCTAGCCAAGATCAGCCATCTCTGAATGCTGATGGTCGTTTAATTGCCTATGTCTCCAGCGAACGCGGCAAAAGTGATGTCATGGTTTATGATCGTTCCCTGTCCCGTGCAACCCTGTTAACCGCTAACCTGCGGGGAAGCGTCCGTAATCCCACCATTAGCGGTGATGGTCGCCAAATTGCCTTTGAAACCAACCAAGACGGTCAATGGAATATTGCGATCGTTAACGGCCAATTTTAAACTTGTTCTACTCGGTCTTAATCGTTAAGACCTGCGGAGGAGTTGCATCTGGTGGATATAAAAAATTTACCTGTACTATATGCCAATCCCCTGGAGGAATAGTCAGAGTCACTAAAGGTTGCCCCTCTTGTCCGCGTCTTTGGACGAGATGGAAAAATCTACTTTGTGCCTGTCCCTGGTCATCGCTATAATTGACGGCTACCGTTCCCCGAAAAAACACTTGTGGGGCAGCTGGATCGAGAAAACGCAAACCCTGCCGAATAATATTCTCTTTAATCGGTGTTTCTAGCGCAATAGTCACTGTTTTCGCCTCATCACTGCGATTAAATAGAGGTAAACTTAACCTATATTCCACACCGTAATTACCATGAGCTTGATAGGCCGTATCGGGATAGCGAACTAACATACTAGCACTTTGATTTTGTTCCGTTCCCAGTTTGCCTCCGGGTAGGGTGCTAATCCCATAGGCTATAGATTGACCAGAATCAGGAATATTTAACCATAAAGAAGCTCGATCGACTAATCGGGCTGGCCAAGCTGAACCTTGGGACACCCCCGCTACCCGTCCATAAATTATCTGTCCTTGACTATTGGGAGGAGTGGGCGCTCGATCCCGCGGAGTCGATAAATCGCCTTTTTCTAGCAAATTTTGCCACTCTGTCAGATTTGGTGGTCTTTCCTGCCCATTTTCATCTAAAGGTGCATAAAGAGCTAAACTAGCAGCGTAGAGAAGACCGTCACTTTCCAGACGGAGATAAGTGGACCTACCGTTTAAAGGGGGAGTCAAATCGCGCACGGGAATCGCCGCATTTAAGACCATAAAACTTTCCCCGGGGGGAATAATAATCCTATCGGGAAAAATATCCTGACGCTGCCCCATTAAAATATCCCCCATTACCCGACTTCCCGGCCCGGCAAAAACCGTCCCCTGATTATTTTCCACTTGTGCAGGTAAATCGATAAAAGCTGCATCCGGTTGACTCAAATAACTAGCTCCTTGCAAAATTTTAACAGTCACAGGATTAGGACTGGGATTGTGGAGTAATATACCCAGATAAAGGGTGCGTAAATTATCAGGAAAATTCCCCCTCGCTATATGGTGTGCAAAGATATCAAAGCGTCCCTGAAAAGCATAATTTAAATGGGCCGAGGGAAACCTTTTTTCTTGGGGGGGAAAAGTCGAAAGCAAAATCCCTTCTCCTAGCAATAATTCGGGACTATTGCTATTAAAAACGGGAACTTGATCTAGTTGATTCGGTAAAGGACGCACCTGCGCCGGTCGAATTATTTCTACACTAGGGGGAGTTTGGGCAATGGGTAGTAAAAAAGGTAACATCACACAAATTACCATCTCAAGAGCAATGATTTTTGATCATAGCATTACTGGCTCGCTCAATTTAGATAGTATTCTGTTTGTCCATATCTAGAGGATTGTTTAATATTTCTTGCCGGTGTTAGCTGACCTTTTTGGTTAAGTACAATCAAGAAAAATTGTCAAATTTACCAATCTTTATTTGCTCTTGCCATTGAGCAAATCTATTGTCATCATAGACTAAAATCTAGATGTTACCGTGGTTTTCTGGAAACTTGGCCCGATGTCTAGATATCGATCGAGCCGGAATTGTTATGATAAATTTATTATTGTCCCCGATTGGACACCCCCTCTTAACCTGCCAAGTTTTGTTAATTAAGCCTGTAGAAATTAACTGCCAATGGGAATGGCATACAGGGAGAAAAGCTCAAGACTTAATAAATAAATAAATCAGCAGAGACAGAAAAGAAACCTGCTAACTTTTTTGCCTGTTTCTTACTAATTTGTCGCTTCCCATTAAGAATTTCTGAGACAATCCCACTAGAACCAATCCCTGCCCTGACTAAATCCGCTTGAATCAACCCCCTTGCCTCCATAAGGGTTTGAAGTATTGAAACAGGAGTAGAAGCTGACCCAGGCTGAAATCGCGCTTCCTCATATATCTCAATCAATACTTCCCACACATCCAGAATTTGTTCCTCCAATTCATTGGGACTTTGCTTAAAAAAAAGTTGTTCAGCGATCGCCAAAGCTTGGTTATATTGCTCCTCCGTTTGAATAACAAAGGGAAGTATTGAAGTTTCTATGGTCGAGGGATCAAAGGTAAGGGTCATTTTTCCAATCCTCCTGGTCATATTCAGCATGGGTCAAAACATACTTGATGTAAATTCTGCTTTTTTTATAGTTAATCCCGACAATCAAACGATAACGATTACCTTTGATATTAAAAACCGTAAAATTGCCCACAGGATCAGCTTTTGGGAAAACCTGACGCACATCATTAATACTGAGCCATTGTGAACTTTTGGCAATTCGATACCAGTCATCTAAAGGTTTTTTCAGGTCAGCGTGCTTTTCAAATGCCTCCTGAAGCGTTTTATAGCTGATAATCCTCAAAACGATTCCCCAGTAGGCTAACAAAGAGCAAGTTAAACTCTCTTTTTCATACTCTCATTATGAGAGGGAGCTTGTCAAGGGAAAATTTTTCTGCTCAACTTGCGATCGCACTTGCTCACCACCAAGCGATCGCTCATTCAGCCAAATTTCACAGTACAAAGGTTGACGCAAGTATCTAGTAGATATCGCATCAGAATAGCTCCGGCTCAGGGGGTGGGAGGAGTTCGTTACGATAGGACTCCAACGGAGGGAAGTTAGGGATTCCTTAGAAGTTGAAAATACGGGTTAAGGTTTCAGTGGATAATGTTGCCATTTTGATTGGTGAATTTTTGACGATTCTCTGTTAACTTAAATCCCAAAATGTGAGCTAGGTTAAACGAATCGCAACCCAACCTACAGGCGCTCGCAGATTGCGTATTGCGCTCACAATTTCATCAGTCCGCTCCAAGCGCTGGTTAGACAGTGACCCACCGATCAACGTAAACTGCTCAATGCCTGAATTGTGACCGTACCACCTTCGATTGCATCAAGCTGCATCCGATAGCCGTAGAGTAAACTCATACCAACCAAAGGTTCTGTATCAGATTCGTTTATATCAATTCGCCGCAACTCTCCGTCCCAAATAACTAAACCACGATACACATCGAAAACACAAGTGCTTCCATCCCCCAGGATTCCCTCTTCACGTCTATATGCCCGTAAGTTGAGATCGGCAAGCACTGAGGAAGGCAGGGTCAGAAAACCTGTAAATCCTGTATCAATGACAGCATCGATCATTTGCCTCTGTGAATCTACATTGCCTACGACCAGTCGGATTGTCGCCTCGCAGTTTTGATCAACAATTCCTTGCATCATAGAGTTATTGCAAACGACCTACACCAAAGCGATGAACTCCTCTATGACCAATCCGAACGCACCAGATTTGAGCGTCAGGGCAACGGTCGAGCAATCGATCTGAAGCAGTCATCGTATCTTTTGCCAGTTCAAAGGCTCCACTTTCAATGTCAATCGCTACAATCCTGCCATGATTACCTTCCTCAACTTGAGGACGCACCAGAGATTCATAAATCTCATTCCCACGCTGAGCAAATTCTTCTTTACTATAGCGAAGCTGCTGAACTGTCATAGGCTTTGACCTCGTAACAACACTACTCCTATATTCTACCCTGAACGAGCACCCGTTTGCCTCGATGTCTAAGTTAGATACCTGGCAAAATCCCCCTCAAGATATCATCAGCAAGATTTCTCAGTATGTCTTTAGCGGCTCTTTTAGAAATCTCTTTTCCAGTTTTGCCTTTCACAATTTTGACAGATCGGCGAGACAAGTTATCTTCATCATTGCTTACAACACCATCATTGTTGGCATCCAGAATTCTAGTAAAAAAATCTCGATCAGACTAACTCACTGTGCCATTACTTCTGACAGAAAACATGAAAAACGATAACTTGTAATAATTGCTTAAATCGTCTTGAGAGTTTGAGTTTAGATATTCGTAGCTGGCAATGTCCTAGGTGTGGAGAAAACCACGATAGAGATATTAATATATCAACACCCTACCTGTAAGCATCCCAACGAAAAGCTAATGCGCTCCGGGGTTTGGGGAATAGAACCCCCCAAAAGCTGGGATTGAGTGATAAAATCGGAGGTAATGCCCGGTTTTATCAGAGGGTTTCCCTTTAAAAATCCCAACTTGGTCGATTTACAACAATGAGATCTACCCCATCAAGACCGCTAAGAATATTCGAGATCAAGGTTGACGAATTTTGGCGGTAGGACATACCGCTTCGTCCCTGCGAGTAATACCGAGTAAAGGCACTGCTTTTGCAAGGCATCTCCCCGTGAAAGAAGCATCCCCACCCTTTTAGGCAACGGGATTGTCAAAACAGTATTTCCCCGTTAACATGAACCAAATTGACTATCTCAGGATTAGTTTAATCGATCGCTGTAACTTTCGCTGTCAGTATTGTCTGCCTGAAGATGCAGAATTGTCCTATGTTCGACCGCAAGACTTACTCACCCGGGAGGAAATTCTTACTTTAGTCAAAAATGTCTTTATTCCCCTCGGTTTCCGCAAATTTCGTCTTACTGGTGGGGAACCTCTCTTACATCCCGAAGTAGTGGAGATTGTGCGCGATATCGCCTCTTTATCTGCCACTAGCGATTTAGCTCTGACCACTAATGGCTATTTACTTGACAATTTAGCCGAAATGTTGTATAATGCCGGACTAAGACGGATTAATATCAGTTTAGACTCCCTCGACCCCGACACTTTCGATAAAATTATCGGTAATCGCGGCCGGAGTCGTTGGGAAAAAACTTGGGCAGGTATTCAAGCAGCCCAGAGGGTGGGTTTTGACCCCTTAAAATTGAATGTGGTGGTGATTCCGGGGATAAATGAGGCAGAAGTGGAAGATTTAGCGGCTTTGACCATCGAGAAGCGTTGGCACGTCCGTTTTATCGAGTTTATGCCCATCGGTAACGGTGATTTATTTCAAGAAAAAGCTTGGATCGCAAACGAGGAATTAAGAGGGCGAATTCGGGCAAAATGGGGCTTAAATGAGGGTCAAGTGCGGGGAAATGGTCCAGCCGATGTTTTTCAAATTCCGGGGGCTAAGGGTACAATTGGCTTTATTAGTCAGATGTCGGAATGTTTTTGCGATCGCTGTAACCGCCTACGTCTCTCGGCCGATGGTTGGTTGCGTCCCTGTCTCCTCAACGAAACTGGACAAATTGACCTAAAAACTGCCCTCCGTCAGGGAATTTCGCCGGCAGAAATCAGGGAAAAAGTCGGGAAATTGATGGAACTGAAGGCAGAAATAAACTTTAAACTGCGTGATTCTGGCACATCAAGCGGCATTTATACCCGTACTATGTCCCAAATTGGCGGCTAAAAATCTACTGTCCGAATTCTATTCTAGCCTGTTCTACCATTTCCACGGTAACTCGATCGGAACCAGCATGACGAGCTAATTCTTCTATCCTTTGACGCGCTTGGGAACGAACAAAATAGGGAATATTTTTCAGTTTTGCTTTTGCTTCTGCTGTCCATTGTAGTTGATCGGAAAAATCTAGAGCTTCCATAGATTTAACATATAGTAGTCCGTCTATTATACCAAAAAAGATTATCTATTTATTGAAAAGCTGATGAGATGGTGATTTTCTTGACAGCGACTCTTTTTCACCTTTCTCTTAGTTTTAGGTTTCTGCTAGGTCGAAATTGACTCTTTGATATAAATCTTGAAAAGAAATCTGCCAATCCACTGACAACAATTGTAAAACCGCATTTTCTCCCGTGCAGAAATCAATTAACCATTGATCATCCTTTTGTTTATAATAACGTTCCACACTATAACTAGATTGTTCAATCAGAATATATTCCTGAAAAGTTGGCAAAGAACGATAGAATTTAAACTTATCCCCTCGGTCATAA
>NZ_JADBTZ010000270.1:0-30787 GCF_020245885.1 Microcystis sp. M165S2
GAGATTTAACAGGTGGCAAAATCGCGATCGCCAATCAGTGTTGGACGGGTGTAATTTCAGCTATTCAGTCATTATGAGGGTTATGACATTTTTGGTGGGGGTGCTAAAATCTGCTTCTAGCATCAAAATGAGAATTGCTGGTTGATACTTGGCGATGGATTTGGTAGCATGGCGGCGGAAAAAATGTGCTTATTATGGGCAAACCACAAATCTCTGTCGGAATTCCCTAGTTCCTCACCAGACCAAACCTCTAACCCCCAGAATCTGCTAAGTTACCTAGTAAATCAGTAGCGACTACACTGGTAGAAACCAAAGTGAAGAAGAAGTCAGAGATCCAAATTTTCCTAGCTCACGCTAGTGAGGATAAACCAGCAGTTTTGGCACTGTATAACCGCCTCAAGCAAGCGGGGTATAAACCTTGGTTGGATGAAGAAGACCTGATTGCGGGGCAAATTTGGCGAGATGAAATTCCGAAAGCGATTAAAGCTAGTCAGATTTTTCTGGCCTGTCTGTCAGCGAAATCGGCTAAACAGGGATACATCCAACGGGAGTTGAGGATTGCACTTGATATCTTGGGAGAGATGCTACCGGGGACAATTTTTTTTATCCCCATGAGGTTAGAAGAATGCGAAATTCCTGATCTGCGAAGTGCAGAAGTTGGCTTGAATCTGCGAGATATTCACCGGCTTGATTATTGGAAAGAAAACGGATTTGAGCAACTAGAAAGAGCAATTACCTATCAATTCAAGCTTGAACCAGAAGAGCCAATACAACCGGGAATCGTTCCAGAAGAGCCAAAACAACTGTTATCAGTATTTAACTTTGAGATCGTGCGAGTAAATGCGAAGGGTGAGCAAATCAAAAAAGAGTCGAAGCAGTCCCAATATTTCAGCCAAGATTTGGGCAACGACATCACCCTAGAAATGGTCGCCATCTTGGGGGTAACATTCACAATGGGTTCACCAGCCGGAGAAGGATATGATTATGGGGAACCCCAACATCAGGTCACTGTTCCCCCCTTTTTCATGGGTAAATATCCCATCACCCAAGCGCAGTGGCAAGCGATCGCCTCCCGTACCGACTTAAAAGTTAAACAAGACCTTGAACCCAATCCAGCCTATTTTAAAGACCGTCCCGATAGCGATCGCCGTCCCGTGGAACAAGTTAGTTGGTACGATGCGATCGAGTTCTGTGCGAGATTATCAAAACTAACGGTTCGGGAATACCGACTACCGAGTGAAGCGGAATGGGAATACGCTTGTCGTGCTGGAACGACCACCCCGTTTTACTTTGGGGAAACCATTACCGGGGAATTAGCCAACTACAATGCCAGTAATACCTACGCCGACGAACCAGAGGGAGAATATCGAGGACAAACGACCCCCGTGGGACAGTTTCCCCCCAATGCCTTCGGGCTGTACGATATGCACGGCAATGTCTGGGAATGGTGTTTAGATCCGTGGCACGACAGCTATCAGGGTAAAACGCGGACCGATAGCGAAGTTTGGGATGAAGAACAAAGCGCGGAGCAATATTTACTTGATAAAAATAATGTTATACAACTATTAAGTGATAAAAGAATGAGGGTACTACGCGGCGGTTCTTGGGGCATCACTCCGTGGGTCTGTCGCAGTGCGAGTCGTCTCAGGTACTACCCCGTCAACCGCAACTTCAGCAACTTCGGTTTTCGAGTTGTCTGCCGCTTCCCCAGGACTTGATTTCCCTTTATTCTTTTCTCTTTTTCCCTTTTCCGGCGATTTTTTTTATCGCTCATAGTACATATAGACTATTCTTGATACTGTAGAAGAGAACTCTCTAACCCTTTTTCTCTTTTTTCCCTTTTTACCCTCATTCCCTATTTTTTCTCTTTTCCTTTCTTTCCTGCCCTTAGGCGGGTCGATTTTTTTGGGAAAATTGGGGTTAATGTTAAATTTTATACTAAATCCGGTTATTAAAAACTGATTATTTATTCCCCTTTTTGTCGTTTGCATGAGTAGAAAACGGGTTTCTCCGAGAAACCCGTTTTCTGTGCATTACTCAACGGATTGAAAAATTAGGTAAAACCCCACATCCTGCCCCCACGAAAAACTTTTTCAGCATACCCTAAATACTGGCTTTCTCTCTTCAATGGCTGATTCCGCGAAGTTGCTCCAGAAGTTGATCAAGAATGTCTTCCATCTCTTCCGGGCTTCTGCCCATCCTGACCGGTCCGCGCAGAAACTCTTTAACCGTTATCTTTTTATCGCGAAAGTCACGGACAAAATTATAGATTTTTTCGGTGGATTGAACTTGTAATTTCATCTCCTCTAGCATTTGCTCAATCGGGTCGATGCCATCCTTCTCACGAGCGCGACTGGCCTTCACCATCTCGCCTTCCGGGGTATTTCGCACCGAGCGCAGTTCTCTTTTCAGGTTCTCGTATTGCTTTTTGAGTAGTTCGTTATTGGTTTCAACCCTCTCGCACTGTCGTTTGAGGTCGCTTTCCGATGAGCCTTCAACCTCGAAAGAGTCTCCCATTTGATGCTGTCGTTCGATTTCGAGCAGTCTGGCAATATCTCCCTCTTTATAGGCACGGTTGACTTCCTTCATAATCTCGTTGTGACGCATCCGAGTTTCGGGATCCGTAACCTTGTCGGGGTGAAAAATCTCAGCCATTCTCAGGAAAGTGCGGCGTATTTGTCTAGATTCAGGAGATTTAGGCGAGCTTTCAGGTGATATCTCTGCTCCATCATCGTGACGGCCATAGGAGTCTTCCCCAGAGAAGAAATCCTGCGCGGATTGCTCCGATGATCCTTCTGGTTCTTCGTCTCCGAAAAGTTCGTCCAGTTCTTCATCTCCATCCTCAAATTTCGGGCTAATCACCCCCGTTAACTGAAGTGTCTGGTAAATTCCGAGAATCCTTTTTTTTGTCTGCTGCCCCAATTTTCTAGCAGTGAGGATTTCGTCAAAAAGGGCGTGTATTTCGCGGTCGAGGTCGGTAAGTTTTTGATAGAGGGGTTGCCCTCTCTGAAAAATCTCCGTCGCCAGGGAACGCATCTGGTCGAGGAATTTCTTCAGTTCGTTGCGCTTTCTGCCAATCTGCTTGAGGAGCCACTGATGCTCCTCCTCTAAAGCTTGGAAACGAAAATGTAGGGAAGAGAGCGCCAAGGAAGGTGAGGTGGGCGAATCAGAGGAGTTCGGTGATTTCGGCTTTTTAGATCTGGTCATTACTTTGGGGTGAAAGCATATTGTCCATTCTACCAAGCCGGAAGGAGCCGCATTCCTAAAACTCACCCTTGGCTCATTTTATTGTTTCTCCTATCTCCGGCGCTCCTGCGGAAACCTTTTTCGGCAAGTCCACAGACAGGCTTAAGTGCCTAGAAACTAGATATATCAATGGTCTTAATTAATTCTTATCAATCGAATTAAATTTTTGTAAATAAAATTCTCGATCGGATTAATTATTTTTTCCAAATTCCGCTAGACTTATTTAGTAAGTTCAATTGAGACTCAATATTCCATAGCTAAATTTCTATAGCACCGGCTAGAGGGAAAGTTTAGCGAGGGATTCCTTTCCCGATAATTCAGCACACATACTTGCTTTAGCAGCAGGCAGGAGAATTCCATGTCCAATTTTTCGAGACGGAAATTTTTAACCACGGCGGCAGTTTCAGCGGCAGGGGCTGTTGTCCTCAAAGGTTGTCTGGGTAATCCCCCCGACAGTACGGGTGGAACTGCCAGCACTACACCCGCTTCCCCGGTTGCTTCTCCCGTCGCCATCGCCCCCGAACAAGCTCCTGAAACCACCAAAATTAAATTAGGTTATATTCCTATCGTTGAGGCCGCACCTTTAATTATTGCCAAGGAAAAAGGCTTTTTCGCTAAACACGGGATGCCCGATGTGGAAGTCTCCAAACAAGCAAACTGGGGATCCGCTAGGGATAACGTCGAAATTGGCGCAGATGCGGGCGGAATTGACGGGGGACAGTGGCAAATGCCCATGCCTTACCTAATTTCCGAGGGACTAATCACCAAAAATAACGTTAAAGTCCCCATGTATGTGTTAGCGCAGTTAAACACCCAGGGTAACGGAATTGCGATCGCAAGTAAACACGAGGGCAAAAATATCGGTTTAGACCTGAAACCCGCCAAAGATTACATCCTCGGCATGAAAACGACGGGAACTCCCTTCAAAGCCGCCTATACTTTCCCGAAAGCTAACCAAGACTTCTGGATTCGTTACTGGTTAGCCGCCGGTGGTATTAACCCCGATACGGATGTTAACCTAATTGCGGTTCCTGCCGCCCAAACCGTGGCCAACATGAAAACGGGAACCATGGATGCGTTTAGTACCGGCGATCCTTGGCCGGCGCGAATTGTGGCTGATCAGATCGGTTTTATGTCAGCTTTAACCGCAGAAATCTGGCCCTATCACCCGGAAGAATACCTCGCTATCCGCGCCGATTGGGTGGATAAAAACCCGAAAGCCACCAAAGCGGTGTTAAAAGCAGTCATGGAAGGGCAGCAATGGCTAGATCAAGAGGCAAATCGAGCAGAAGCGGCGGCAATTCTCGCTAAACCGGCTTATTTCAACCTCAAAGAAGAACTTATCGCCGGTCCCCTCAAAGGAATACAGAAAATGGGTGACGGTAAACCGGAAATCACCGACAAAAATAAAGGGGTTTTCTACTGGAAAGATCCTGCTGGTAGCGTTTCCTATCCCTACAAGAGTCATGATCTCTGGTTTTTAACCGAAAGTGTTCGTTGGGGTTTCTTGCCGAAAGAAACTTTAACCACTGCCTCAGCATTAATCGACAAAGTTAACCGCGAGGATCTTTGGAAAGCGGCAGCTACAGAATTAGGAGTTGCCGCGGCCGATATTCCCACCAGTACCTCCCGCGGTGTCGAAAAATTCTTTGATGGCAAAACTTTTGACCCCGCTAATCCCCAAGCTTATCTCGATAGTTTGGAGATCAAAAAATAGCGAGTTTTTCCCGGTAGGCTAGGGTCATAAAATATCTAGTCTATTAATCCCAAAAGTGTTTTCTTCTCTCCCCAATCAAGTAACTTTATCTTCAACAAAGGAAAACGGCAAAATGGCAAGTAGCGTCAGCAGAAAAAGTAACGGTGGTTTCAACTTCGGTAAATTCTGGAAAAAGCATTCCCAAGATATTCTTCCCCCTATTATCGGTACCTTGGGTTTTCTGATTGTTTGGCAATTAGTTTCGATGCTGGGATTAATCAAATTACCCCCCCCATCCGACCTAATCACCAATGAACGGACTCGTACTTATTTAATGTATCCTTTCTTTGATCGTGGAGGTATTGATAAGGGACTATTCTGGCAAACTTTAGCGAGTCTGCAACGGGTATTAATCGGTTATTTTTTTGCCGCAGTGGTGGGTATTGGAGTGGGGATTATGGTCGGTTTAAATTCTTTCTTAAATAAGGCACTCGATCCCCTTTTTCAATTCCTGAGAACAGTTCCTCCTCTCGCTTGGGTTCCCCTATCTTTGGCCGCTTTACAACAAAACCAACCTGCCGCTTTATTCGTTATCTTTATTACCGCAGTTTGGCCGATTTTGATCAATACTACCGTCGGTGTCCAACAAATTCCCCAAGACTATATCAACGTTAAACAAGTCTTGCAATTGTCCAGCAAAAAATTCTTCTTCAAGATATTAATTCCCTCGGCACTTCCCTACATCTTCACTGGTTTGAGAATTGCGATCGGTTTAGCTTGGTTAGCGATTATCGCCGCTGAAATTGTTATGTCGGGTATCGTCGGTATCGGTTTCTTTATCTGGGATGCCTACCAAAATAACTACATCAGTGATATTATTCTCGCGCTGTTTTATATCGGTGGTGTGGGTTTATTACTCGATCGCTTTATGGCTTGGTTGCAAAATCAAATCGTTCGTCAATAGGGGATAAATGGGGAAAATTTCCCCATTGATAAATAACTGAAACTTGAGGAAATTTAAGGAGAAAAAACTATGAGTTTGTTTGTCGCTGTCGATAACATTGATAAGGTCTTCCCCCTCAGTGGTGGCGGTGAATATGTGGCCTTGAAAGGGATTAATTTACAGATCAAAAAAGGGGAATTTATCTCCCTCATCGGTCACTCTGGTTGCGGAAAATCTACCCTCTTAAACATGATCGCTGGTTTAGACTTGCCCACGGAAGGAGTGGTGACTTTGCAAGGTCAAAGCATTAAAAAACCAGGGCCAGATCGCATGGTAGTCTTCCAAAACTATTCCCTTTTGCCCTGGTTAACCGTCAAAGAAAATATCACTCTGGCCGTCGATCAAGTTCTCGCTCAACTATCAGAAACCGAAAGAAAAGCCGAAGTCGAAAAATATATCGATCTGGTCAATCTTCGTCATGCAGTGGATAAACGTCCCAACGAATTATCGGGGGGGATGAAACAACGGGTAGCGATCGCTCGCGCCCTAGCCATCCGTCCGAAAGTGCTACTTTTAGACGAACCCTTTGGCGCGTTAGATGCCCTGACTAGAGGTAATCTACAGGAACAGTTAATGCAGCTGTGCGAAGAATACGAAATGACCTCGGTAATGGTGACGCACGATGTGGATGAAGCGGTGTTATTATCCGATCGCATCGTCATGCTCACCAACGGTCCTGGCTCAAAAATTGGCGGTATTTTGGAAGTAGATATCCCCCGTCCCCGCAAACGCATGGAAGTGGTAGAACACCCCAGTTACTACAGTCTCCGGAGCGAAATTATCTATTTCCTCAACCAACAAAAACGGATCAAAAAACTGCGCGCTCGCAAGGTCGAAGTTATTGCCCGTCACGGTTTAGAAAAAGTCAATCTAGAAATCGGTTTTGTTCCCCTCACCGCTTGCGCTCCCCTAGCAGTGGCCAAAGAAAAGGGATTCTTCACTAAACATGGTCTAGATGAGGTGAATTTAGTCCGGGAAACCAGTTGGCGAGGCATTGTGGACGGGATCGCGGGGGGATTCCTCGACGGGGCGCAAATGCCCTCAGGAATGCCCACCTGGTTAACCGTCGGTGGTTATCAGGATCAACCTTTGCCGATTGTCAGCGCCCTGACTATGACTCGTAACGGTAACGGTGTCACCCTCGCTAAACGCTTCTATGACGAGGGAGTGATTGACGGTAATGCTTTAAAACAGATGCTATTGGAATCCCGGGAACAGCGCCATATTTTTGGCATGGTTCACCCCTCCTCCATGCACAATTTGCTCCTGCGTTACTGGTTAGCAGCCTCTGGTATTGACCCGGATAAAGATGTTCACCTCGAAACTATTCCCCCGGCCCAAATGGTAGCTGACCTGAAAACCGGCAGTATTGACGGTTACTGTGTCGGTGAACCCTGGAATCTACGGGCCGCCATGGAAGGTATCGGTTACACCGTCGCTACCGACTTAGAAATCTGGCAGGGCCACCCGGGTAAGGCCCTGGGAGTCCGGGAAGATTGGGCCAATAAATACCCTAATACCCATGTCGCTTTAGTCAAAGCACTGCTGGAAGGTTGTCGCTACTGTGCCGAGGAAGGGAATCAGGAAGAAATTCGTCAAATCCTCGCCAGTCGTCAGTACCTTAGTACCAATATCGATTATATCCAACTGGGTGATCCCAACTCCTACGCGTGCAGTCTCGATCAACCGATGAAAGAATATGCACACCATCTGTTCTATGGAGAAGGGGTAAATCGTCCCAGTCGTACCGAACACCTCTGGATGATGACCCAAATGGCGCGCTGGGGCCACATTCCTTTCCCCCGTAACTGGGTAGAAATTCTCGAACGCGTCTGTCGGGTGGGTGTCTTTAGTACCGCGGTCCGGGAATTGGGTCTAGGGGATATTAAATATCGTCGCACACCGATCCTTTTATTCGATGGTATCGAGTTTGATGCCGAGGATCCGATCGGTTATCTCAATAGTTTAGAGATCAAACAAAACATCACCATGGCCGAAGTGGCTATTGATGCTCGTCCTACTGCGGTGGAACCCCGTAAAATCGCCTAACCAGAGGTAAAAGGGGAGAAAATCTCCCCTTTTACCTCTAAAATATGATCCCATTGGATTAAGCCCTGCAACTCTGCCACTTTCTACCTGTCTTTCGACTTTTTAGCGACTATAATTATGTACACCACTACCGACACAATTAACCGAGCAACCCAGACCCCCACTAAAGAAGCTTTTGTCACCATTGAAGGAGTTTCTAAGGTTTACCCCACTGCTAGAGGCCCCTACACCGTCCTCAAGGACGTTAATCTCAGCATCAATGAAGGTGAATTTATCTGCGTGATCGGTCACTCTGGTTGCGGTAAATCGACGCTATTAAATATGGTGTCGGGTTTTTCTTCTCCCACCGATGGCATTGTTAAAGTTAACGGTAAGAAAATTACTAAACCCGGTCCCGATCGCATGGTAGTGTTTCAAAACTATGCTTTATTGCCTTGGTTAAGTGTTTTTGAAAATGTCTATCTCGCGGTAGATGCGGTGTCTCCCAATGCCCCGGAAGCGCAAAAACGCTCGATCGTGCGCGAACATTTAGCTATGGTGGGTTTAACCGAAGCTATGGATAAAACCCCTCCCCAAATCTCCGGGGGGATGAAACAACGGGTTTCGATCGCTCGCGCTCTTTCTATCCGTCCCGAAGTGTTGATTCTTGATGAACCTTTCGGCGCTTTGGATGCGATTACCAAAGAGGAATTACAGGAAGAATTGCTGAAAATCTGGCAAGATAAACGCTGTACGGTGTTGATGATTACCCACGATATCGATGAGGCTCTTTTCCTCGCTGATAAGCTGGTGATGATGACCAATGGACCGGAAGCAAAAATCGGCGAAGTGATGAATATTCATTTCCCCCGTCCCCGCGATCGGGAGAGAATTATGGAGGATCCTGAATATTATCGTCTGCGTAACTATGCCCTCGACTTCCTCTATAATCGTTTCGCTCACGATGATGTTAGCTAGATGTGAGCATTTGTATTAGTTTGGGGTGCGGTTGACTTAATAGCGATCGCACCTAGACTTTTTTTCTAGGGAAACCTTCTTCAAGTAAAATTATTTCTAAGTAGGGTCTGCTCAATAAATCTAAAAACCTTGTTGGGTAAGACTTTTAGACTTTTTTTACCTCAAAAAGTGCCAACCCTGGGAGTGGTCGGGGGGAAAATTCAGGGACTTTTTCCCCGAAAATTAGGTAATTGACCCTCTGAAAACGGGTAAAACCCCACACCCCACACCCCACACCCCAACCCCCAACCCCCAACCCCCACGAAAAACTTTTTCAGCAGACCCTAAATAGAAGAATTAGCAATCAAATACAATAATAATTTTTACTTTTTACTTAATTGATCATGCTCAAACAGATACGGAAACTACTTATCAATTTCGGTCAACAATGGCGCGATGAAAATTTCATGAGGTCGATTCATACCATTGAAAACCTAGTTTCTAAGGTTTTATCCGTAGCTTTAATTGTTGTTATTCTTGTTTCTCTTTATGATCTGGTAGTTATCCTAATCAAAGATTTATTTACTACGGAACCCGTCGGTTTTTTTAGCAAAACTTTAATTGAAATCTTCGGTTTATTTCTCAATATTTTGATCGCCTTAGAGTTATTAGAAAACGTCACTGCTTACTTAAGAAAACACATCGTACAGGTTGAATTAGTTGTAGTTACTGCCCTGATTGCCATCTCTCGAAAAATTATTATTTTTGATCCCAATAAATACAGTAAAGATGATTTAATTGCCCTCACCGTGGGAACCTTAGCTTTAGCGGCAAGTTATTGGTTAATCAGAAAAGTTAATCACGATAATCGTTCTTGAAGTAGTTATTAAGTACCCAGACAGAATTAATCACACCAAATTCGATTATTAAAGACTGATTATCTATTGCAAGAGTGCCTATTTCCTATCCTGATATGTAGCCTATACTCAACGGATTTAGTATTAACTTTGTCCAATTACTGATTAGGGAAAGGGGTAGATTTAGAAAACCTAACCCTTCCAAATATTTACTCGACTCTGGAAATATTACCCGCTTTAATCCAACCTTCGCGACCATCGGACAGACGTATGCGCTGCCATTGGCCATCGCTGCTGGTTCCCACCACACTGACCTTAGTATTATAATCCAGACCGCCGAGACGAGTCGATTCACTGGTAGGTTCAGAGCGCAGACTTAAACCGCTTTGCCATGTCACCCGCGCTTGATAACCGGACGATGTGGCTTCTCTTTTTCTTGCTTCGGGACTGGGTTTCGGGGAAGCTTTTGGTGCTGGTGCAGCTTTGGGAGACTCCTTCACCTCAGCTTGGGGTTGTTCTTGGACGGGAGTAGTAGGGATGGGTTTAGCAGCTTTTTCCTCCTTAGTTTCCTCTTTTTTCTCCTCGGTAAAGACGGGTTTAGGAGGATTAGAATTCATACCAGAGAGCAGCATATAGGCGACAGCAGTAGCCCCACCGACCAAAATCGCCACTCCCATGACAAAACCGAGCATAAATTGCAATAAACCAGATAAACGCTTCATATTGGTGCTAAATTAACTGCTAGAATTAACATTAAAACGATCATCGCGAGAGGCTAGACGAGCTTTACCGGACTTAGCCCAATCCTGTAGAAATTGAATCTGTTCTTGGGCAGTGCGAGCTAGGGGGATAATCTGACTAGCGGCCTCAAGCACATCATCGGTGCTAAAGTCGCGATTTTGACTAAAACCGATGTGCATCGCTTCCACGATGGTTTGTTCGATTTCTGCCCCCGAAAAATCGGGAGTTTCGTAGGCTAATCGCTTTATATCATAACTTTTCAGATTATGGGGCCGAACTTTCCCTAAATGAACGCTAAAAATCTCCTCGCGGGACTTTTGGCTAGGTAGTCCGACAAAAAATATCTCATCGAAGCGTCCTTTTCGCAACATTTCCGGGGGCAAAGATTGGATGTTATTAGCTGTAGCGACGACAAAAACCGGCGATTGTTTCTCGGCTAACCAAGTGATAAAAGTCCCGAAAACCCGGCTGGTGGTTCCCCCGTCGCCTTTTCCATCCGCTCCGGCGAAAGCTTTATCGATTTCGTCTATCCACAGCACACAGGGAGCTAAAGCTTCGGCGAGATTAATCATCTGACGGGTACGCGATTCCGATTCTCCCACCAATCCGCCAAATAAACGCCCCACGTCTAGACGCAGTAGGGGTAAGTGCCAATGATGGGAAATAGCTTTCGCTGTCAGGGATTTACCCGTCCCTTGAATTCCCACCAATAGTAAACCCCGGGGATTGGGTAAACCGTAGGCGCGAGCGCGTTCACTAAAAGCACCACCGCGACGAATCAGCCAATCTTTGAGATTATCTAGGCCGCCGATGTCAGAAATCTGCTCTGTGGCGGGATAAAAGTCTAATATCTGGGTTTGACGAATCGATTGGCGTTTTTCTGCCAAAATTAATTCCACGTCCTCTGGCTCAATTTTGCCGTGACTGGCTAAACATTTGGCTAAAACCCGACGAATTCTCTCTAGGGATAATCCTTGGGCAGAAAGCACTAATTCATCGAGGAGTGGTTCTTTGAGGGGTTGTCCGGTGGCAGCGATTAATCGCTGGATTTCCTGTTTAATTTCTTCGCCACTGGGGAGGGGAAAATCGACGACGGTGATTACTTCGGTTAGATCCGAGGGGATAGACAGTTCGGGAGCGACGATAATTAGGTTTTTGGGCTGAGATTTCAGGGAACGGGCCAGATTTCGCAATTTTCTGGCGATGGAAATATCTTCTAGAAAGCGCTGGAAATCGCGTAAAATTATGATTGCGGCGATGTTAGGCGGCAGCTTTTCGACGAATTCAAGAGCTTGGAGGGGATTACGCCGAGCAAAGTTCTCGTTATTGGGATTATCTTGATAACCATCCACGAAATCCCAGACATAGACAGCACGGTTATTGCTCTGTTTGGCAATATCGGCGATCGCTTTTTCGAGACGTTCTTCTTCTAGGGTGGTAACATAGATGAGAGGATAACGGGCCCGCAGCAGTAATTCAAATTCTTCACCAAAGCTCATAGCTATTCGTCTATAGTTTTTGCTATTTATATCTTCATCACAAAATATAGCAGTTAGCCGTCTATTGGATATTTTAGTACAAATGCTCGGACTTGTGTTCTAAATGTTCCACAAGTGCTTCGCCATCGTTCCGCTTATCTTAATGAGACCCCTGTTTAATCCTATTTTTTTACCCCTTAAGTATTTCTATCTATTTCTAAAGTTAGATGCTCCCGTGTTTTATTAAATGTATGGTAGAAGCATCTTGCCTTAGTCGGGATTAACCTTCTGTTAACTAAATTAACATCTTTTTAATTAGATTAAGCTTTAGTTAATTAAATTAAATTGGCCTACCGGGGGTGACAAAAGTTAGTCACTGGTTCGCCGCTTCTTTGCTGTCAATTAATTTCAGCCTTTATCACAACCATTCCACAGGGGGGGTTAAATTCGTGTTTAAACTAGCTTCAGACTTTTTATCTTTAGATTTTCTCCGCCAACAAAATCAGAAAAATAAGCCAGAAAGTCAATTTAGCTCTTTGCCAATTTCTCAAATCACGAAAGAGGGTAAAGTTTTAGCGATAATTCTCCGACGAGAGTTTAACCAAGAGGGGATTCATTTCCTAACTCCCGATGATTTTTCCCAACAGTTGGCCTATATGAGACACCCGACGGGAAAAAGTATTATGCCCCACGTTCATAACAAAGTACAACGGGAAGTATTTTTTACCCAGGAAGTCTTAATTATCAAAAGAGGAAAACTGCGGGTAGATTTCTATGATGACGACCAACAATATCTAGAAAGTCATATATTGAGAGATGGGGATGTGGTTTTATTGATACAAGGTGGCCATGGTTTCCAAGTCTTAGAAGAACTAGAAATGATTGAAGTCAAACAGGGTCCCTACGTTGGTAATAAGGATAAAACTCGCTTTACAGGAATTGAGGAAACTGTGGTTAAAATGGCGGGAGCAGAGATAGCATGAGTAGCTTTATTCCCGTCAATGAGCCACTACTTGCGGGCAAGGAAAAACAGTATCTTAACGAATGTATTGATAGCGGTTGGATTTCTTCGGAAGGTCCCTTCGTTCAGAAATTTGAAGAAAATTTTGCCCTCGCTGTTGGGCGAAAGTATGCCGTTTCCGTGTGCAATGGTTCTATGGCCTTAGAAGCGGCCATCGTCGCTTTAGGAATTGGTTCGGGGGATGAGGTGATTCTCCCCACTTTTACCATCATTTCCTGCGGAGCTGCCATTGTCAAAGCCGGGGCGATTCCCGTGGTGGTGGACTGCGAAGCGCAGACTTGGAACATGGATATCGGACAGATAGAGGCAAAAATCACGCCCCGCACTAAAGCGATAATGGTGGTTCATATCTACGGATTACCAGTGGCAATGACTCCAGTTTTAGAATTAGCTCAAAAATACGGTTTAAAAATTATTGAAGATGCGGCTGAAATGCACGGTCAAACCTATCAAGGTAAACCCTGTGGTAGTTTCGGTGATATCAGTATCTTTAGTTTCTATTCCAACAAACATATTACCACTGGGGAAGGGGGCATGATTGTCACCAACCAAGAGGATATTTTTGAGCGTTGTCGTTCCCTGAGAAATTTATATTTTCAGCCCCAACGACGTTTTATTCACGAAGAACTGGGCTGGAATCTGAGGATGACTAATCTGCAAGCGGCAGTGGGTTTAGCACAATTAGAACAGCTAGAAACTTTTGTCCAGCGCAAGAGAAAAATGGGCAGACGCTACAGGGAATTATTGCAAAATATCCCCTGTCTAGAATTGCCCCTACCTCAAACCGATTATGCCGAAAATATTTATTGGGTTTATGGTGTTGTTCTCAAAGATGAGGTTAACTTTGATGCTATGGAAGCGATGAAACGCCTCAGAGAACATCAGATTGGTACGCGTCCTTTTTTCTGGTGTATGCACGAACAACCGGTATTTCACAAAATGGGATTATTGCAAAATGTTTCCTGTCCCGTGGCTGAAAGACTGGCGCGCAGGGGTTTTTATCTGCCTAGCGGTTTAGCTCTCACGGACGAGCAAATTGAGCGAGTAGCCCAAGCAGTTCAGCAAGTTTTTGCTGAGGCTGAGTAGGGATGAAAAATTGATGAAAATTTTTTGAATAAAAACCGACTTTTATGATAATTGGCACGGAATTTTTATCTTGGGTAGTAATTGCCTCTGGTTGCTTTTATTCCCTATATCTATGTATTTCAGTTCCCAAGGATGTTTTTTTTAATGGCGATGGAGCGCTGAAAGCTTTACTAGCTCGTCAGCTAAGTAATGGTCAATGGCGATTTGACTTAGTTGAGCGCGCAGAAGCTTGGGTTACTCGTCTTTGGCAAGAGGGTTTATACAGTTATCGCCCCCCTTTTGTCTACTACTTAAATCAACGTTATTATATCTCTTTTCCTTTTCCCTTCTCTTTGCTAACTTCCCTTTTTTATAAACTTTGGGGTTATCGGGGGTTTTACTTGATTCCCCTCCTATCAACTTGGGTATTGTGGCTCAGTTTTTCGAGAGCAATTCCCGCTTTTTCCCTGGACAGTTGGGGGGGTCTTTTGGGATTAGTTATTTTGATTTTTGCTTCTCCCTTAACTCTATACAGTGCCATATATTGTGAACATACCCTCGCTGTCGCTTTAGGATTTTTGGGAATTGTTATCGCTTTTTTTCTACCCGATACAGCTAATAGTGGCTGGCTGCCCAATTTATTAGGCGGATTTCTAGTGGGTTTATCAGTATGGTTCCGCTCGGAATGTCTGGCCCTAGTGGCAACTTTAACTTTATTAGTTTTCTTGGGTTTAACTCCAGAACAAACCTCAATTTTTGCTTGGTATTCAACCGAGCAAAATCTTAATTTTTCTGAATTTCTGCTAACTAATCGAATAGCTTTTAGTTTTGTGCTAGGCATGATTGTTATTGTGTTTTTACTGTGGTTATGCAATAAGTTAATTTATAATCGTTTTCTCGGAGTTCACGCTCTGTTAGTCCTTGAGGAGTTTTCTTGGAAGAAACGTATTCAAGAAGCTCTGACCAGTTTTTATCAGTTAAATAGCTCTTTTTTGCTGCATTTTCCTATCTGTATAATTCCCTTAGCTTACTTGCTCACTTGGAGCGGTCAACAATTGAATTTTGTCAAGGATATTCCCGTAACTTTAATTAGTGTAACGGCGATTATCATCTTGGCTGTTCTCGTCAATCTTCGCCAGCAAGGAATGGTCAAAACCAAGGCGTTAGTCAAGGACAATATAATTTACTTCCTGATACTTTTAGCCAGTTGTTATATATTTGACATCGCAAATATATCTCTAGATAAACAAATGCTTTTTGTCTATGCTCTCTATTTTATCTACACAGTAGGGGTGTCTTGTTTAGTCGATATTGCCCCGGGAGAAGTCATGGTGGGAGGGAAACAATGGGGACCGAGATATTTATTGCCTCTTATCCCCTTTGTTACCTTATTAACGGTGGAACAAGTAAAAATTATAGGAGCGAACCAAGAAGTTTTACTAGCCAAGGGAAGCTTGGTTTTACTGTTAATCTTACTGGCAATAGGTGTCTATAAAAACATTTATCAAGGTGGAGAATTTTTCTATAAAACCCATCAGGGGATAGCACCAGCTATCAAAAGCATAGAAGAGAATCCTAATTCTATTGTTGTCTTCTCTCATCAATACGCGGCACAAGTTTTGGGTTTTGGTCTGGAGAAACAAAAAACTTTCTTCCGCGTGGAAGATAGTCAAGCCATGGTTAAACTATGCCAAGAATTAGTCAGTCAAGGATTGTCTAGTTTTCCCTACGTTTGCTATCCCTATCGCCCTTGTCAACTCTTAGAATCCCCACCGGAAGAACTGGAATTTAGCCAAGATGGACAAAAGTTTCAAATTGGCATAAATCGCTCTGGAATCATTGGTAAATATCCTTTCTATGAAATAGTTATATCTGCTTCTGAGACAGGGTTACTAGCCAAAAAATCCGAGGATAAGCCAACAATTACCCCAGCAGCTAATGATTTAGTCTGTACGATTTTACCCACTTATAACGAGCGAGATAATATTAGTCAATTAATTGAACGTTTACTAGCTAGTGTTCCTAGTCCTTATTTAGTGCTAGTGGTGGATGATAATTCTCCCGATGAAACTTGGCAGATAGTAGAAGATTTAGCCAAACAATATCCCACTCCTCCCCAAGATTCGCAATTCCAATCGGGGGTAATTTTGTGTCGCAGAATCAACGAGAAAGGGTTAACTTCGGCTCTACAAAAAGGTATTGACGACGCGATTAATCTGTATGGGGCTAAAATTATTACTTGGATGGATTGTGATTTGTCTATGCCTCCAGAAGATGTGCCGCAATTAATCACAGCAATTCGAGCTAAAAAAGCTGATATGGCCCTAGGTTCTCGTTGGATTCCGGGGGGTGATGATGTTGCCCACGGACTGATGGCCCGGATGTTAAGCTGGATTATTAATCGCATGGCCATCGTGATGCTAGGCAATCAAGTTCACGACTATACCAGTGGTTTTATTGCCGTTCGTTCTGAGGTTTTAGAAAAAATTCGCTTAAAGGGAGATTATGGAGAATACTGCATTGATTTATTAACCCGTGCCAATCGTTTAGGTTATAAGTTAGTGGAAGTTCCTTATCTTTGCGTTCCCCGCATTTATGGTGAGAGTAAAACTGGAATTAATCTCTGGGATTATTTGTCAAAAGGACGTAAATATGTGGGAACTATTTGGCAATTGTGGCAGGAAAGATAAGACAATTATCTCTTTTTTGAACTAGAATTAGTTATTCTCTAGTTGTCCTCTGGTTCTTCAACTCTAGGAGCTAAACTTATGAAGAAAATGTTTACTTTTTGGCCTTGGTTAGCTACCGTTGGGGTGGCCTGGTCTTTGGGTTTTTTTTATAACGTATACTACGGGGGTGAATTAAAGTGGCTCCTACAAATGTACGAACAAAAAGTATCTTTTGCCAAGCAGATAGATGCACCGAGACGAATAATTTTTGCGGGGGGGTCGGGAGTACAATATAGTATTAACTCTCAATTCCTCGAACAGGAGCTAAAAATACCAGTTTTTAACTTTGGTTTACAGGGAGATTTGGGATTAAATGTCATTTGCCCAATTATTTTAGAGCAGGTACGTCCGGGGGATATAGTTGTTCTCAGTCCTGAATATTTGATGTTACTGGATGATGATGGTATTGGTTATGGTGATGGTTTATTTGGTTCGGTTCCCTTTGGTGTTGCCATTGGAAAACCGGGTTTAGGAAATATACCCTTAGAACAATTAGTTTCCGAGACTTGGTTAATGGGAGTTCCTAGTTTAGGCGCTATAGTAAAAACTGCTGTTGATGTTATACAAACAGGAAAAGCTAGGGGTTATTTATCAGATCCAATCACAGAAAAAGGAGATCCTACCGTAGTCAAACATCGTACAGGTAAATGGAAATGGTGGGCTAGAACATTTGATCGACCTGTTTCTCAACACTCCCTCAAACGCATCGCTCAATTTCAAGAGGAGTTAAAAGCTAAAGGTGCTGATTTAGTAGTTTCTCTCTCTTGGGTTTATGCTAAGACCGATGGAACCACTGTCAAAAATGTTAAAAAAACTATTGAAGAATTGTCTAATATAGTACCTTTAATCTACGATCCAAAAACTCTTAATCTGCAAACAGATTCTAGTTTATTTGCCGATACCCATGAGCATTTATTACCAGAAGCAAGAATAAGACGCTCTAAGGAACTGGTGCAACAACTACGTCCTATAATTCAGGGAAAAACTCCTCAAAATCATCGAATTATTCCTATTCTCAATCGATAATTTAAAAGTCGATCGACTTTTTGTACTAGCAGTAATTTGGGATGGAGATAGCAGGGAATTGATTTAACCAGCAAAATTACCGTAAATTTCCCTTAATTTATTCAATTTTAATTTTTGGAATTGTTTTTCCTTCAATAAAGGTTCTTTTACTCTCGGATGTTCCTGACTCTTTTTCTTGATATTTTTAACTCCTTCTTCTCCTAATTGATTAGATATTTTGAGAATTTTAAAACTATATTGATAATCTAATCCCACAGCTACTGCCGCATTTTTGATTGTCCATCCTCAAGATATTTTACCTAACCAGTGCCATCTTTTTGTTGCCCCCGAATCTTGACTTGCTCTCTATCTATCTTTCAGTTCCTCTGAACTTAGATGTGCGGATAAGTACGCTTTCTTGGGCATTTTATCTCCTCGTCCTTACTCGTCTTACTATAGGATTTGCTATTACCCCTCGCTCAAATTTGTGCTACTATGGAAGGTAATATCGAGGATTTAATTTCTTTGTCTCCTAGGGCTAGTCATTGGAAAAACCTTGATAATTACTACAAAAAGTCATGAAGATAAGCTGAAATATTCCTCGTTTATAATTATTATGTATGAATAATGTTATTAACCATGATCGTTTATTTAAGGAATTAATTTCGACTTTTTTTGTTGAATTTATTCAGTTGTTTTTCCCTGAGATTATCAATTATTTAGAGCCTAATCAGATCACATTTTTAGACAAAGAAGTCTTTACCGATGTCACGGAAGGAGAAAAGTATGAAAGTGATTTAGTCGCCCAAGTGCAATTTCGAGGACAATCATCATTTTTCTTAATTCATCTAGAAGCACAGTCTAGCTCTCAACCGGAATTTAATCGGCGAATGTTTACTTATTTCGCTCGTCTGCATCAAAAATTTGCCTTACCAGTTTATCCGATTGTCATATTCTCCTATGATCGTCCGCAAAAAGAAGCAATTCGTCAATACAAAATTGAGTTTCCTGACTTAAAAGTGTTAGAATTTAACTATCAAGTTGTCCAGTTAAATCGCTTGAATTGGCGAGATTTTCTCAATCAAGATAATCCCGTCGCCGCCGCTTTGATGGCCAAGATGAAAATTGCCGCTCGGGATAGAGCAAAAGTTAAGGCAGAATGTCTAAGATTATTGGTGACATTAAGATTAGATGCTGCTAGCTAGAATGCAATTGATTTCAGGCTTTGTCGATACCTATCTCAATCTCAACTCGTCCGAGGAGATAGAATTTCAACAGGAGATTAGCACATTTATTCAACCCGAACAGGAGGGAGTTATGCAGATTACCACCAGTTGGATGCGCCGCGGTTTAGAACAGGGTTTAGAACAGGGTTTAGAACGGGGTTTAGAACGGGGTTTAGCAAGAGAAAGAAATCTAATTGTTCGTCTGATTAAACGTAAGTTAGGAGATATTGATGTGGATATAGAGAGTCGGATTATGACCTTGAATATTGATGATCTGGAACGAGCGGGGGAAGCTTTATTTGATTTTTCGACAGTGGAGGATTTAACTAATTGGTTAAATGCTTTAGATGCTTAGTATTTTTCTCTTAAACTTCACAGAAGGCTGGGTATGGGTATGAGTATAAGCTTTGAAAATGCTATCCAACAAACTCAAGATTTACTAAGTCAAATTGAGTTTTTAGATGCCAAGACAATCACTCAGAAATTTACTGAGTTAGTCTCAACAGAAAATGGAGCTAGAGGTTTTTTTGTTACTTACTTAACCAGCGATTTATCCCATAGGGAATATCCTAGTTTAGAAGTAATCACTGCTTTAAAAACTTCCCCGATATTTGTCAATGAATTATTAGTCAAAAATCTGGCTATGTCCACGGCAATGGTCATCTATCATCGCAGTCAAGGAGATAAAGAAAACGCCCAAGGTTCTGAGAAAGTCCAAGAAAAAACTGGTCAACTAATTAAGCAGTTATTATCGCCAGCCTTGGGGAAAAAATTACAACAATTAGCCACCAGTTTAAACACGGGACAAGGAGAATATCAAGCCTTTCTAGAGCGCTGGGGATATGACAATTACCAACGTCAAGCGATCGCAGAAATTATTCAACCTTTTCTTCAGTAACTAGCGAATTTCGGGCCAAAGCTTTGGCCCGAAATAGGGAGCGATCGGTTCGAGCAATTAACTCTTTTACCTCTTGTTTGCTGCTAAAATGGCTTATTTAAGCAAATCCCCAGCAAAGGCGTTAGCCTAGGGGGGTTTTGGCATAGCCGCAACAAAATCAAGGCATTTAACCACTGTACTGGTATTTCTTAGTCAACTTCTAGGAGCTAAAACCCCAAGCCGATGATGGGATTTGAACCCACGACCAATTGATTACGAATCAACTACTCTACCACTGAGCTACATCGGCACATTGCCAATTTCCGATTATATCACGGACAATAGATACAGAGCTAGAAAAATTTTTTTATGAGCAAATCCCCTCGACTCGATCCCCAAAAATACGCGCGCTTGAAAGCGGAAGCAGCCAATCCCTACCGAGGGCTGCGGCAGTTTCTCTATCTCGGTTTAGGTGCTTCTGGTTTTATCGGTGCGGTGGTTTTTCTGGCCCAATTAGCGGCAGCAAGGGACGTAGCCACCGCTTTACCCAATTTTGCCCTACAAACTGGTGTGGTGGCCCTGATGATTTGGTTATTTCGTCGGGAAAAAAAAGCTCAGGGTTGAGGGAGTAGCGACTGATAGCCAAAACGGTCTCTTTCCCCGGAGAATAAAAGTTAACATTAACTCCAGTCTTTTCGTGTTATGATGAGGGGGAGAGTCAAGATTAGTGTTCAAGTTCGTTTTCAGTATTAATCCGGTAAGTCTTTTACTTTAGTATTGTTCGGCTTCTCCCTGAATTTTGTGTCTCCACACCGTTTCGAGTATTGATCGAGGATTCAAGTATTATGTCTATTTTTGTTGGTAATCTCTCTTACGAGATTTCCCAAGAGGATCTAAACGACGTTTTTGCAGAGTATGGCAAGGTTCAAAGGGTTCATATTCCCGTTGACAAAGAGACAGGCCGCAAACGCGGTTTCGCCTTCGTGGAAATGGAAAGTAAAGCCCAGGAAACCGCCGCAATTGAGGCACTGGATGGTGCTGACTGGATGGGACGATCAATTAAAGTTAACCAGGCGCGCGATCGGGAAGAGCGTGCGCCCTTCAATGGTGGTGGTGGTGACAGAAAAAAACGCTATTAAGCTTTTTTTTGTGAATAATTGTGGGAGGGTGGACAGCGTTCACCCTTTTTTGTCGGCAATTGCGATCGCAGATCCGCTCAAAACCAATAGAAATCTAAATGTCTGAGTCTCTCCAAAAGGTAACAAGTAAACTATAAGGGATATCGTCATCAGATTCTGAGCGGCGATCGACTCCCGAATATATGGACAACAAAAACTCATGGAGACAACCTCTACCCTAGCTGATGGGCGTGAAGCACTTCAATGCCCCACCCTAATTGAAGACGATCGCACGGGCATGAGTCCCGAAACCCTAAAACGGGCTTTTCTGGACAATCTGTTTTATTTGCAAGGGGTTAACCGCACCAATGCTAGTCCCTACAATTACTATGTCGCCCTTGCCTACACCGTTCGCGATCGCCTGCTGCGTCGTTTTCTGAAATCCACCGACACCTACAAACAAGAAAAAGTTAAACTCGTCTGCTATTTCTCCGCCGAATTCCTCATGGGGCGGTATTTAGGTAATAATCTCGCTAATTTGGGTATTTATGACCTAATCAAAGAGATGATCGAGGAATTAGGTCTTGATTTTGAGGAAATTATCGAACAGGAACCAGATCCCGGCCTCGGAAACGGCGGTTTAGGGCGTTTAGCAGCTTGTTTCCTCGATTCCCTCGCTTCCCTAGAAATTCCCGCCATCGGTTACGGTATCCGCTACGAATTTGGCATTTTCCATCAAATCATCCAAGACGGTTGGCAGGTGGAAATCCCCGATAACTGGCTACGCTTCGGCAATCCTTGGGAATTACCCCGTCCCGATGAAAGTGTGGAAGTAAAACTGGGTGGCCGGACGGAAATCTATCACGATGATAAGGGACAAGAACGAGTACAATGGCTGCCGGAACGTCGGGTTTTAGCCATTCCCCACGATACCCCCGTCCCGGGTTACAAAACCAACACGGTTAACGCTTTGCGTCTCTGGAAAGCAGAAGCGAGTGAATCGTTTAATTTTGAGGCTTTTAACGCTGGGTTATACGATCAATCCGTGGCTGAAAAAATGGACGCGGAAACCATTTCTAAAGTCCTTTATCCCAACGATAACACCCCCGCCGGTCGCGAATTACGTCTCGCCCAACAATACTTTTTTGTGGCCGCTTCCCTGCAAGATTTAATTCGCATTCACCTAAAAAGCCACAAAAATCTGCAAAACTTCCACGAAACCGCCGCTATTCAACTGAACGATACTCACCCCGCCATTGCGATCGCTGAGTTAATGCGTTTGTTAGTGGATGAAAACGGCTTAGAATGGTCAAAAGCTTGGACAATTACCCAAAAAACCTTCGCTTATACCAATCATACCCTATTGCCGGAAGCCCTAGAACGTTGGTCGGCGGATTTACTCGGTAAACTGCTACCCCGACATCTAGAAATTATCTACCTGATCAATCACTTTTTCCTCGATGATGTGCGGACTTGGTTTCCCGATAACGAGGAATTATTGGGCAAATTGTCGATAGTTGAAGAAGCTGGTTGGGGTAATAAACAAATTCGCATGGCTAATTTAGCCTGTGTGGGTAGTCACTCGATTAACGGAGTTGCCGCTTTACACACGGAGTTACTGCAAAAAGACACCCTGAAAGAGTTTGCCATGCTCTGGCCGGAAAAATTCTACAATAAAACCAATGGTGTCACCCCGCGCCGGTGGATTTTATTGAGCAATCCCCAATTATCGGCACTATTTACCGAAAAAATCGGCGATGATTGGTTAAAAGACCTGAAGGAATTGCGAAAACTGGAACAATACCTTGATGATCCCGCATTCCGTCAGCGTTGGTATGAAATTAAACAGGCGAATAAGGCCGATTTAGCGGCTTATATGCTGAAAACCCGCAATATCGAGGTGGATGTTAATTCGATTTTCGATGTGCAGGTAAAACGGATTCACGAATACAAACGCCAACATCTGGCAGTTCTGCACATTATCGCCCTTTATAATCGCATTAAACAGAACCCTCAGATCGATATCGTGCCGCGCACTTTTATCTTTGGTGGTAAGGCAGCTCCCGGTTACTTTATGGCGAAGTTAATTATTAAGTTAACTAATGCTGTAGCTGAAATTGTTAATAAGGATCCTGATGTCAGAGGTCGTTTAAAATTGGTTTTCCTGCCTAACTTTAACGTTTCTTTGGGTCAACGCATCTATCCAGCAGCGGATCTTTCCGAACAGATTTCTACGGCGGGTAAGGAAGCTTCCGGAACTGGTAATATGAAGTTCGCTATGAATGGCTCCCTCACCATTGGGACTCTGGACGGCGCTAATATCGAAATTCGCGAGGAAGCAGGGGCAGAAAATTTCTTCCTTTTTGGCTTGACAGCAGAAGAAGTTTATGCTAAGAAGGCACACGGTTATGAACCGATGAGCTATTACAAAAATAATCGCGAATTGAAGGGAGTGATCGATCGAATTAAGAGTGGTTATTTTAGCCATGGTGACACGGAATTATTCAGGCCGATCGTTGATTCTCTCCTCTACGATGACCAGTATATGCTTTTAGCTGATTATCAATCCTACGCTGATTGTCAGGAACAGGTAAGTCAAGCTTATCGCGATCGGGACAAGTGGACGCGGATGTCGATTCTTAACTCGGTTCGTATGGCCAAATTCTCTAGCGATCGCACAATCTGGGAATATTGTCAAGAGATTTGGAAAGTTAATCCGGTCAAGATTAGTTTAGAGGATTAAAAAACTCGGTCAAGTTCGGGTTTAGTCTTTGACTAGCCCGAATTTTGGAACCGTGTACCCAAAAATGCTTTGTGAAAAGGATGAAATTTAAGTAGTTAGGTGTTAAAAACTATCAGTTTCCCCCCTTATCAAGGGGGGATTAAGGGGGGATCGGCACCCCCCTTATCAAGGGGGGATTAAGGGGGGATCGAACCCAAAATCTATCTTCAATTTAATTCTAACCAGCTACTTATTATTCTTTGCTATCCAAAAACTGGGTCAATACTTTTGAGTTTTAGGGTGAATGATTCGGGGAGCTTTTTTATTATGAGGAAAAATAGAAATGTCAGTGATAATTGAACAAAACCTAGTGGTTTGTTTCAGCTAATTTGGTGTATTAGAAAAATGCTATAAATTCTATAATCTAATACTTTAAGCCGAAATCTATTGCCCTATTTTAGCTGAAACAGTCCACTAGGGGAAATTTTAGCTCAAATTAATCACAAATTAGAGAATTTACAAAAAGATATTACAGACATCAAAATTGACTTAACAGAAGCTAAGGGGGAAAGACAGGTATTAAAGGTGGAAATCGATAATCTGAAGCAAGATGTTAAGGCGATTAAAAGTTCACAACAGGCTCAAATTTGGACATTAATTGGTATTTTAATTACGGCGGTAGGAGGGTTTTTAGTGGCAGTGGGTAGGTTTGTTATTTCGGGTAATCCTTAATTGCAATACCGTCTAAACTATGATTGAGAGTGATTGAATGATCGACTATAATTAGATTGTTTTTAGACAATCCCACAATCACAAAAATCCTATTCATTTGATTCCCAAGTATTAAGGATATTCTAAGAATAAATTTTGAAAAGTATTGTTATCCTGCCAGCGATAGATTGAAAAATCGCGGCGATCTGATGTTAAAATTCTCCCGTGTCCTAAGTTTTCAGCTAATACTACTAATGAAGCATCAGCTAGATCCATTGGTATATCTTCATAACGTTCCATGAGTTGTTGCATTCGTCTAACATGATTTGATTGTAATTCAAATACTTCAAAACCACCCGCTAAGAAATTTTGGATAAATAGCAGTTGAGCATGATTACCGAGACGAGTTAGCAAAAGGTAACAAGTTTCGGTGAAAACACACCAGGTTGTTATTAGGGGTTCTCGCAATCTTTGAATTACAAGCTGTGCTTGCTGATGATGATTATCTTGCTCATTGGCAAGAGCCAACCAGAAGCCTGTATCAACTATAATCATGTTTGGCTGACCATTCTTCCTTCAAGATGGTTTTATAGTTAGTAGAAAGATCGGGCGAACCTTGTCCACACCCAATAAAACCGCTTTCTTTTAGCACTTTAAGAGGCTCTGAGTTACGCGGGTATAGTTTGGTATATTGTTGCTCAATAACTTGATTGAGTAGGGTAGTTATATCCTGATCGCTATGTTGTTGGATGTAGGCGAGTTTTTCCCTTTGTTCTTGGCTAAGATGAATGGTGATGTCCATAGTCTTTGTCCTTAATAATGTCTAAACTATGATTGAGAGTGATTGAATGACGGACTATGATTGGGTTGTTTTTGACAATCATGGGAGTTTATTATATTATATCATAGGGTCGCTCTCTCGAAAAAATTATATTCCATCACACAATCACATCAATCACAGTACAGACAATGAATGAACAACGCGCCCAAGCTTATGTTAATTTAATTCAACAGTTGCTCGCTTGTACTGATGGTGAGGAACTCAATAAGATTCTGCAAGCAAATCAGGAATTGATTGACCACCAATTTTTGCAGGTGATGGAAAACTATGGAACAGGGTTAGAAGAACAAGGAAATAATAATCCTGTTGCTTGGTTACGGGATATAAGGTATAGAATCTTGTTATGTAGAAGTCTAAAGCATGATCTATATGATTATTTAATTGACTGTCATTCTAGCCTGACATATAATCATGGAAAGCTCAATCAGGAAAGTGAAAATGAGACAGGTATTTACAGCGAGAATTTTTCAAGAAGATAATTGGTTTGTTGCCCAATGTTTAGAGGTTGATGTTGCTAGTCAAGGGGAAACGGAAACCGAGGCGTTAAACAATCTGCAAGAGGCTTTAGAATTACATTTTGAACCGCCTTGTGCGACAGTTATTCCCCAATTACAGAAGATAGAGGTAGAAATCAATGCCGCTTAAGCCTTTATCTTATCGTGAAATTAAACGCAAGTTGGAAGCGGCAGGGTTTGAAGTTGTTAGTCAAAAGGGGAGTCATGTTAAGTTTGCCAAGGATACTCCTGGAGGAAAAAGGACAACGATTGTTCCCTGTTATAAGGAGGTAACAATCGGTACAATTGGCAGTATTTTAAGGCAAGCGGGATTAGGGGTTGATGAATTTGATAGTTTATAACTAGAAATAGACAATTTTATGAATGAACAACGCGCCTAAGCTTATGTTAATTTAATTGAACAGTTGCTCGCTTGTACTGATGATGAGGAACTGAATAATATTCTGCAAGCTAATCAGGAATTGATTGACCACCAATTTTTGCAGGTGATGGAAAACTATGGAACAGGGTTAGAAGAACAAGGAAATAATAATCCTGTTGCTTTATTACGGAATATGGCGCAACAGTTGAGGGAATATCTCAACTCTCAAGCGAGAACTATAGAGGAATATCAGGGGTTTTTATTAGAAGTATTACAAGCAGAAGCAGAGATTAATGATGGCCGTGCTATAATAACTGACAACGATTATTATTATAAAAATATGCAGTATAAAGTCAGTCTTAAGCAAACAGAAGAAGGATATGCTGTTTGGTGTCCTGGTTTACCCGGCTGTGCTTCTCAAGGTACGACAAAAGAAGAAGCTCTCAATAATATTCAAGATGCTATTGTGTCTTATTTAGAAGTTGCTGAGGAATTGAATCAAGGTGTAGAATCTTGTTATGTGGAAGTTGAATTAAATCATGCCTAGTCTTCCCGGAATTAATCATCAACGAGCCATTAAAGCCTTTGAAAAAGCAGGATTTAGGATTGTTCGACAGGGTAAACATATTACAATGACTGATGGAGAGCATATCTTAACAATTCCCAGAGCTAATCCAATTAATGCTTATACAATGGGAACAATTATTAAAGGTGCCGGAATGTCTATTGAAGAATTTAAAAAACTTTTGTAAAAGCATCGGATTAAGGTTATGGACGAAAAACGCACCCAAGCTTATCTAAATATCATCGAGTCGGCCTCTAAAAAAAATCACAGTCTATCACACAATCACATCAATCACAGTACAGACAATGAATGAACAACGCGCCCAAGCTTATATTAATTTAATTGAACAGTTGCTCACTTGTGCTAATGATTAAGATATACAATAATATTGACAAGCATCATTATTAGGAGAATCATCAGATGTCAGTTACTATTGAACAAGACCTTAAAGAATATCTCACTAAGTTTGACCAAAGATTTGACAGACTGGAACAAAAGTTAGAAATAATGAATAATCGCCTCACTAATTTAGAAGTTGGACAAGCTAGATTGGAGGAAAAAATCGATAGTTTGGAAAAAGATATTGAAAGTGTAAAAGAAGATACCAAAGAATTGAAAGGCTCTCAAAAGGCACAGATTTGGACGTTAATCGGAATTTTGGGAACGGCTTTACTAGGAACAGTCATCCGCTACATTATTATTCCTTTTCCTCCTCAATCATAAATATAATTATAACAATCACAATCAAAACAATGGATGAACAACGCACCCAAGCTTATATTAATTTAATTGAACAGTTGCTCACTTGTACTGATGATGAGGAACTGAATAATATTCTGCAAGCAAATCAGGAATTGATTGATCCCGATTTTTTGCAGGTGATGGAAAACTATGCAACAGGGTTAGAAGAACAAGGAAATAATAATCCTGTTGCTTGGTTACGGAATATGGCGCAACAGTTGGGGCAATATCTCACCCTTCGACTGGTCAATACTGGATTTAGGGCAAACGCATCTAAATTCTAGATTCCTTATCTAATAAGACTTTCAGCGTTTCAGAAAAAATCAACCATGATCTCGAAAACCCTTATCCAGCCTACCTTTCAAAAATAAGATGCGTTCGCCTTGATACTGGATTTAGGGAGATTGTATTTTTTGAAAAGCTATAATATAATTAATTATGATTATTCAGATAATATTGTTCAATGACTATGACCCAAACTAATCTTGCCAAAAATCTCAAAGAAGCTTACCGAGTTTGTAATCTTGATCCTCTAAGGGGTGAAGCTATGAAACGATATTATGTTGATTTATCAAAAGTTCGCAATACCAAAGCTATAGGTCAAGTTGATACAATTCTTGAATTTCAAGAACCTGAAAAATTTACAACAATTTTATTTACAGGTCATCGTGGCTGTGGAAAAAGCACAGAATTAAGGCGAATTCAGGAAAGATGGCAAGAAAAATATTTTATTATTTATTTAGAAGCTGATCGGGAAATTGACATTGAAGATGCGCGTTACATAGACTTATATTTAGTATTAATTAAGCAAATTGAATATGAACTTAGACAACGAGGAATTAAGTTTGATGATGAACTTCTGGGTAATTTTGAAGCTTGGTTTAAAGATATCACAGAAGAAACAGAGGAAACCGTTGAGAAGTCTGTGAGTATGTCGGGAACTTTAGATGTTAGTTCCTCTCCCTTTCCTATTCCTTTTGTAGCTAAATTATTAGTGAAATTATTAGCACAAATTAAAGGATCTGATAAACGTAAAAAAACAATTCGTCAAACCTTAGAACAAGATATTTCTCGCTTACAAGCTGATGTAAATTTTTTACTAGATGATGGGTTCAGAAAATTACAGCAAAAATTCCCTCAATATCAAGGATTTTTAGTAATATTCGACAATTTAGATCGAGTAACACCAGAAGTAGGCGATCATTTATTTTTCGATTATGCAGCACAGTTACAAGCCTTGGGATGCAATATTATTTATACTGTGCCAATTTCTACAATCTATTCAGCTAAAAAAGTCAATAATTTTTTCGAGAACTCTAATATTGTCCCGATGATCAATATCTACAATTTACAAAGAAATAAGCCCAATTTAGACTATCAAGAAGAAGCCTTAAAAGCTGTTGCTAAATTAATTGAAGTTAGGGTTAATGTTCAGGATGTTTTTGCCAATTATGATGATTTATTAAGTTTAGCTAAAGCTAGTGGTGGTCATGTTAGACAACTAATGCAAATGATGAGAACTGCTATTACTTCAGCAAATGCAAAAGGCGGCTCTAAAATTGATAGTGAAGACGTACAAACTGCCATTAAACAAGTACAATTTGATTTTGAAAGAGTCATTCCTGATGAGCATTATAGTCATTTAGTAAATGTCTATTTAAACAAGGAAATTAATAACAATCAAATTGGACAACTTATGTTATTTAATACTTCTGCCTTAGAATATAATGGTAATGATAGATGGAACTATATCAATCCAGTTGTTGAATCTATTCAAGCTTTTAAAAAGGTATTAGAAAATGTTAGAAACTAAATCTTTCTCTATTTCTAATCATCTATTTTTAGCAAAAAATCAGCAGAGATTAGCTGAGTTACTGACTTTTATTGATTTTGCGGAAGGATTAACTATTGGCTTTATTGAAGTTAACCGCAATGAGGAAGCTAACTGGATAGTTGAGAGTTTAATGAATAATTCTCAATGTCAAAATATACAATTTATTGTTTTAAATATAGATGATTCTCAGGTGCGTTTTTTATTAGATGAAATTTTAAACTATTTATCTAAAAATCCCCCTTTAGAAGATAAAAAGCAAGTGTTAATTATCAAAGGATTAGAAAATTCTATCGGATTTAAGGATTATCCCCCTATTTTACAAAATCTCAATTTTGTTAGAGACGCTTTTACCTATGATGTTCCTTATCCCATATTATTTTGTTTATCAAACGATACTATTACTAGATTCGCTAGATTTGCCCCTGATTTTTGGGCTTGGAAATCAGGTATTTTTAAGTTTGAATCTCTACCAGAAGAAAAAAATATTGATCGTCAATTTGTGAATTTTGCTCGGGTTCTTGAACGAGATGGAGTATCAGAAACTCAAGCAAGAATTGATATATTAACTCGATTATTTGCAGAGTATTCAGCAGAAAAAAATATATCTATGATGATAACAACTTTACAGCAATTAGGGGTTGCTTATTACCGTAGAGGAGAGTTACAAAAAGCGGAAGAATCTTTGCTAGAAGCTTGGAATTTAAGTAATCAAATAACATCATTAGAACCGACAAAAGTAGCCACTCTTGAGACCTTGGGTTATGTATATAAGAAAGCAAAGAAATATGAGGAAGCAGAAACAATTTATCAACAGGTTTTGAATGTTTATTCTGAGCAAAAGTTTTCTCAAAAATGGGCTAAAATTCAAAATAGTTTAGGTAACGTTTATCTTGACAAGAATCAAGGCAGTAAAGCTGATAATTTAGAAAGGGCGATCTCTTGTTTTAATTCTGCTTTAGAAGTATATACCCGTGATAGCTTTCCTTCTGAATGGGCAATGACACAAAATAATCTGGGGATTGCTTATAGTAATCGCATCAGAGGGGAAAGGGCAGATAATCTAGAGTTAGCTATTGTTGCTTATAACCTGTCTTTAGAAGTATATACCCGTGATGCCTTTCCTTCTGAATGGGCAATGACACAAAATAACCTGGGTAATGCTTATAGTCAACGCATCAGAGGGGAAAAGGCAGAAAATTTAGAGTTAGCTATTGTTGCTTTAAACCAGTCTTTAGAAGTATATACCTGTGAAGCCTTTCCTTATGAATGGGCAGGAACACAAAATAATCTGGGGACTGCTTATATATCTCGCATCAGAGGGGAAAGGGCAGAAAATTTAGAGTTAGCTATTGTTGCTTATAACCTGTCATTAGAAGTATATACCCGTGAAGCCTTTCCTTATGAATGGGCAAGAACACAAAATAATCTGGGCAATGCTTATAATAAGCGC